>CANQHC010000009.1 GCA_947623595.1 uncultured Clostridia bacterium
TGTTTCCTCATGTGGTTGTACCTTCGTATAAATCTTTACTTGTTTTTCTTTATAGAAGTATGTTACTACAACTTCATCACCTTGATATGTTCCCTCATAGTTATCTGGCATTTGCACTAACTCATATTTTGGATTTAATTTATTATTGTTTTCCTCCTCATTAGCATCTTCTGTTCCTTCTTCTAATGGAGTAGTTGTATATGTTTCCCCTTCTTTTCCTTTTCCTGTTACATCTGTTGCTAATTCTCCATTTGCTAATTGTACTGGAGTTTGTGTTCCTTCTATATAATGGTGCACTGTTAATGGTATTGTTTTTTCTACATAATAATATGTTATTTCTTTATTTTCTTCTCCAAATGTTCCTGTTGAATCTTCTGGGATAATTACATTTCCTTCTGCATCCTTTTCTAACTCATATTTTTGTAAATCTAGATGTGGTTTAGTTTCATATTTATCTCCTAGCTTTCCTTCTACAATTTCATCTTCTGCTACCTGAACTGGATTACTATCTTCATCTACAACATCCTTTAAATAGTGATGTACTGTTATTTTTGATGCTTTTTTATTTACTATTGTAAACTCTCCTATTTCTGCATCATACGTTGCAACTTGCTCTTTTGCTTGTTGTGATTCATCTTCTAAAGCACTACTATTTTCTATTACTACCCCTTTTTCAGTTTCTTTGAAATTAATAATTACTGGTTCTTCTAATGGCAAATACCCTTTAGGTGTATTTACTTCTGTAATTCTATATCTTCCATATGGTATTTCAGCTATTGCCTTTCCATCTTTATTTGTTGTTATTTCTGTATGATATAGATTTAAGTCATCTTCATTTAATGTAACTCTTATATCACTTACTTCAAATGTATCTTCGCCATCATCTATACTACCATTTTTGTAATATCCTAAATGTAAATAATATAAATATCCTCCATCTAATACTGTTGTATAATCTTTTGCTATTGTTGCATTATAATTTGTTCCTGATAAGTATACAAATCTTCCTGAAGCATTGCTATATGTAGGCGCTGTAGTTGTTTTTGTTACAGTTGCATATCCATAGTCTCCTTCCTTCTCACTAGATACTTTTGCTTTTATTGTTAAATTGTATTTTCCTGATAAACTTTGTAAATCAATTGGAATATATGAATTTGCTGTTGTATTTGATACTCCTTGATTATTTGATTTATATGTACCATTTTTATCTTTATAGAAATTATATTCTGCTGTTTTATATACTTTTATACTATTTATTACTATTTGGTCCTCTCCTTCATCTATACTTCCATCTTTTCTATAGCCTAAGTGTAAATAATATACTTTATTTCCTTCTAATATAGATGATTTTAATATTGTTGCATCTCCTGTTCCTGATTTATATACAAATCTTCCTGTATAACTATTATATTCTGGTGCTGGACTTTCACTTTCATTTATTGTTACATATCCATAATCACTCCTTTGACTTGAAATGCTTGAGTCTACTGCTACAAAATATTTTCCTTCTTTACCACTTAAATCTATTTTTATACATGAATTTGCTGTTGTATTATGAACACCTTCTATACTTTCTACATATTCACTTTCTGCTTCTTGTGCTTTTTGTTTTCTATATGTTTTTCCGTTTGTTGGAATGTATTTTCCATCTTCTTGCTCTTCAAATCCATATTGTCCTTCTTCTGCTTCATATACTTTTATACTATTTATTACTACTTGGTCTTCATTTGAGTCTCGACTTGAGTCTTTATAATATCCTAAATGTAAGTAATATGTACTTCCTCCTTCTAATATTTCTGATGTATAGTCTGTGTTTTCTATTATGTTTGATATGTACATAAATCTTCCTGCTTCTTCATTATATTTTGGAGCATTTATATTCTTAGTTATTGTTGCATAGCCATAATCATATTTTTCACTTGATACTCTTGCATTTACTACTACTGCATAATATCCTTCTTTATCTTCTAAATTAATTGGTATATATGAATTTGCTGTTGTATTTTTCTTATCTGCACTTCCATTATGTGACTCTTGATATGTTTTTCCATTTGTTGGAACATAGTATTCTTCTCCACTTTCTCCTATTTCTTTTTCAAACCAATATTCCCCTACGTTTTGCATTTCTTGTAATACATTATTTACTTCTATTTTTGGTTCTTTTATTTCTACGTATACTTTTCCATTATTCTTCATTTCTTTTTTTACTTCGGATGTCACTTCATTTTCTTCTATTATCTCAGCAAAATCATTACTATTATTAGTTAAGTCACCTATTACAGTTGCTTGGTCTGGATTTTTTCTTTCTTCTTCTATTTGATCTAGTTTGAATTTTACTCCTGCTATTTGCTCTTTGTTTTTGCTATCTACTTTTTGTATTACTATTTTGTTTGATTTTTTACTATATGTTACTACTATGTGCTTATCTTCTTTTACATCTTCAAACTTATCCATAGTATAACTTCCATTTTCGTCGTTTACTTCAAATGGCCACTCTTTTCCATTTACTGTTACTGATATTATTTCATAATCTTCTTTTGGAGTCATTGTAATATCTCTAGTACTTTTATCACCATATTTTACTGTTTCATATGGTTTTAAGTCTTCTCCAGAAATATCTCCTCCTTTTTCTCCATCTATTTCATGTACTTCTGTTGTTATTTTAAATTGCTTTCTATAATTCTTTACTTCTAGTTCTTCTACTTCTGGAACTCCTACTTGATTTGCTATTTTTAATATCATACCATCTGAATAATATGTTGTTCCATAATCAATGCTACTATTATTATTTAATGTCTTTCCATCTGTTTCTATCTTTTCACTTTGATAATATCCTCCTGCTACTATTGTTCCATCTTTTAATTCTGTCACTGACTCTATATAATCGGCATCACTTCCTCCTATTGATTTTGCCCACTGCACTTCATATCCTACTTTTTCATCTGGTTCATATTTGATTAGTATTCCATCATTTGAACCTTTAAAATTTAACGTATAATCTCCTACTTGGATACTACTACCTCGAAAATTGCCTCCTGCTACAAATCCTCCATCTGATGTTGTAATTATTGAATTTATTGTACCATCTATGTTTTTTTCATATTCTAGTTCATACTTATTTTCATTATTCACTTTTTTATATTTTCTCAATCCGAACTTCTCTTGTTCCTCCTACTACAAATCCTCCATCTTTTGTTTCGATTACTGATGTTATTGCATCTTCCCAACTTCCTCCTACTGACGTTGCCCATTCGACTTGTCCATTTGCATCATATTTGATTATCATTCCATCATATGAACCTTTAGAATTTAATATATCTTCTCCTATTTGAATACTCTTATAAAAATATCCTCCTACTACAAATCCTCCATCTGATGTTTCGGTTACTGCATTTATCCTATCATAATCATCTTCTCCTACTGACGTTGCCCATTCGACTTTATATTCTCCTTCTTTTGACTTATCTGGTACATATTTGATTATCATTCCATCATAATAGGTTGACGAAGTTCCTTCGCGGGTTAATGTATAATTTCCTACTTTAATACTACTTGACGAAAAATATCCTCCTACTATAAATCCTCCATCTGATGTTTCGGCTACTGATTTTATTTCATCATTGCTACTTCCTCCTACTGTCGTTGCCCATTCTACTTTATATTTTCCTTCATTTTCTTCATCTGGTACATATTTGATTATCATTCCATCAGAAGAGCCCTTATTTTCTAATTTATATTCTCCTACTTGGATACTACTACCTAAATATCCTCCTACTATAAATCCTCCATCTGATGTTTCGGCTACTGAGCTTATTTCATCATCAGAACTTCCTCCTACTGACGTTGCCCATTCGACTTGTCCATTTGCATCATATTTGATCATCATTCCATCAGCATAGCCCTTATTTTCTAATTTATATTCTCCTACTTGGATACTACCTTGAAAATAGCCTCCTACTACAAATCCTCCATCTGATGTTTCAGTTAGTGATGTTATTTCATCATTATTACTTCCTCCTACTGACATTGCGGTAATATTTGTTGGATTTGCTAATTCTTTTTTTCCATATTTGATTATCATTCCGTCATATGAACCTTTACTTTTTAATGTATAATCTCTCACTTGAGTACTATTATAAAACCTTCCTCCTACTACAAATCCTCCATCTGATGTTTCTGCTATTGATGTTATTCTATCATCATCACTTCCTCCTACTGACATTGCCCATTCTACTTTATATTTTCCTTCATTTTCTTCATCTGGTACATATTTGATTATCATTCCATCATATATATAGCTTTGCGTTCCTTTTCTTTCTAATGTATATATTCCTACTTGAATACTACTACTGTCAAAATATCCTCCTACTACAAAGCCTCCATCTGATGTTTCAGTTACTGATGTTATTTCATCCTTATCTTCTCCTCCTACTGACGTTGCCCATTCGACTTTATATTTTCCTTCATTTGCTTCATCTTGTATGTATTTGATTATCATTCCATCAGATGTGGTATAACTTTGCGTTCGACTATTATCTAATGTATATTCTCCTACTTTGATACTACTACTACTAAAATATCCTCCTACCACAAATCCTCCATCTGATGTTTCGGTTACTGAGTATATATACTCAGTATCATATCCTCCTACTGACGTTGCCCATGACACTTTATATTTTCCTTCGTTTGCTTCATCTGGTACGTATTTTATTATCATTCCATCAGAATAATCTGGCGAAGTTCCTTTGCGTGTTAATGTATAATCTCCTACTTGGATACTTTCTGATTTAAAATCTCCTCCTACTACTATTCCTCCATCTGATGTTTCGGTTACTGAGTATATATAGTCACCTTTATCTCCTCCTACTGACGTTTCCCATTCGACTTTATACTTTTCTTCATTTTCTTCATCTGGTACATATTTGATTATCATTCCATCTGTATAATTCACTTTACTATTTTTTAATCTATATTCTTCTGATAATTTTATTTCACTACTTCCAAAATATCCTCCTACTACAAATCCTCCATCTGATGTTTCGGTTACTGAGTATATATAATCATTACCACTTCCTCCTACTGACGTTGCCCATTCGACTTTATATTCTCCATTTTTTGTTTCATCTGGCACATATTTGATTATCATTCCATCATCATGATAACCTATCGAACTATTATTTTCTAATTTATACTTTTCTGATAATTTTATTTCACTACTATCAAAATATCCTCCTACTACAAATCCTCCATCTGATGTTTCGATTACTGATGTTATTTCATCATCTCTATCTCCTCCTACTGACGTTGCCCATTTGACTTGTCCATTTGCATCATATTTGATTATCATTCCATCATAATAGGTTGACGAAGTTCCTTCGCGGGTTAATGTATAATTTCCTACTTTAATACTACTTGACGAAAAATATCCTCCTACTACAAATCCTCCATCTGATGTTTCTGCTACTGAGTTTATATAATCATGACTACTTCCTCCTACTGACGTTGCTAAAGAAACTTCAAATCCTTCTTTTGCCTCTCTTGAAGTTCCTATTCCGAAATAGTATACGTTATTTGTTATGTCGTATTTATCATCACAAGCCTTAATTTCTACTGCTTTATATAACCCTTGCCTTAAATCTGCTTCTATTTCTCCTTGGTCATTTGTTGTTAATACATGATATTCTTTTCCGTTTATTATTTCTTTAGTTCCTAATATATTAAATTTGCTATCTAATGCTAATTGTTCTGTTCCATCATCTACATTGTATATTGCAAATTTGGTGTTTGGTAAGCGCACTTCTTGCCCTTGTTCTAATTTTTCTCCATCCTTTTTGATTAGTTTAAATGATGGGCTGTCTTCAATGGTTATTGTAATTGTATCTCCTTCTGAATTTGATTCTTGTTTTGCAACTATTCCTTCTTTTACATCCATTACTAATAAGCCTTCTGCATCTTTACTTACTTGGAAGGTTATATCTTTTATTACTGCATAGCCTTCTGGGGCTAATAATTCTTTTAATGTATATGTTTGATCTAAATTTTTTTCTTCTTCATACTGGTATAAGTTTGGTATTTCTATTATTCCTTGGTCACTTGTTGTGTAGTCTCCTAGTTTTTCTTTTCCTTTAAATAGCCTAAATTTTGCACCTCCTAGTTTTACTGTTTCATCTCCTTTTTTCACTTTTTTGATTTGTAATTTATATCTTGGTATTTTTTCATTTTGTAATTTTAAATTAATTACAGGAATGTTTCCATTTTGAGTTACTTGAGCTTCTTTTACAGACTCTGGGTTTGCTTGTAATTCTTGTCCTTGCCCCTCTTGTTGTACAGAGCCATCATCATTATTTATTATCTCTATAAATTTTATCTCATAGTTTCCTTCATTATTTACTATTTTAAATCTAATTGGATCTGATAAATAATATCCTTCTGCTCCTGTTTCTTCTAAAAGATATTCTGAACCAATGCTTAAACCATTTAAGTCTATTTCCCCATCTTTATTTGTTATTAAATTTCTTCCTTTTGTAAAGTTTTTTCCTGTTATCTTAAAATGAATTCCGCTTACTTTGGTTTGTTCTGATGACTCTTCTGTTTGTCTTTCTATTTTTACTATTTTTAAACTTGCTTTTACTTCGTCTTCTAGTTTTATTTGTACTTTGTAACCCTGAGTCTCTTGTGGTTCAATTACATTTATTTCTCTTACTGCATCTTTCGTAGTATCTTCATCTACTATTTTCAATTTTCCTTCTGCTTCTGTTACTTTAAATGTTACTTCTTTTTGATTTAATTCATAATTAGCAGGTGATTTTATTTCCTTTACTATGTACTTTCTATCAACATATAAATTTTCTATTTCTAATTTTCCATTTGCATCAGTTACTTTTGTTTTTCCTTCTTCTTTACCATCTTCTTTAATTAGATATGTTGCTCCTGGTACTAATATTTCTTTTTCCTTTTGATATTTTTCTAATTCTAAATCAAATTTTTTAACTATCATTAGCCCTACTTTATTTGGCTCTGTTTGAGTTCTATATTTTCCATCTGTTGTATCCAAGCTAAAATATACTGCATGATGACTGTATGATACTTGGTTATAAGCTAAATTTTCTGGTATTTCCACTGTATAGGTAAATTTATATTTTTCTCCTCTACTTAATGTTTTTTCTCCTAAATCTATTAAATAACTTTTTATATTACTTAAATCTTCTACTTGTTCTGCTGGTTGCCAATTGTTTTCTTGTGCTTGTATATCATTTGTTGCTTCTCCATTTTCACTATAATATACTTTTGCTATTCCTTGTAACTCTTGTGGAATTGTAATTTTACTTTGCATTTTTGCTGTAAAGGTTGATCCCATTTCTGCACCATTTATTACATATTGGTTCTTATCATATGGTATTCTTCCTATAAGCTTTACTTCACTTATTGTATTTGTATAATTGTTAGTTATTCCTATATTAATATCTGCTGTTCTTTGTTCTTTTGATACTTCTGCTATTTGTGGTGCTACTGTTATGCTTCCTTTATTATCATAATTAGTTATTGTTTGACTTGTTAATATTGAACTTGGTGATACTAAACTTATACTTACATTTCCTTTTCCTATTGTTTCTTCTGCATTTAAGTTGTCATTTATATCATAATCATCTTTTGCTTTATACCAATATTCTATTGCATTTTCATTGTAGTAATATAAATCTATACTCGCTGATTTTGATGTAGCTTCTGGGTTTGGTGTTATATCACAATCTACCACAACATCATATGTTGTAGGGTTTTCTGCTTGTGTATTTATTTTTATGTATTTTATATCATCTTCTTCATATTGTTCATAACTAACTATTTGTACACCTTCATTAGTAGTAACACTATTGATGTTTATCTCTACAATATCTTTAGGTAATTTTAATAAAAATGCTCCATTTGTCCATTTTACCTGATTTATATTTTCATTTGCCTCAGCTGATATTGTTATTTTTACATTTTTTTCAGTTACTTGTGTTGAAAATGCGTTTCTACTTACCTTTATATTTGCTATTGAATATGGAGCTTCATAATTTGCATTATCTGTATCTGTATTAATATAATTTTCTCCTACATATCCAGTTAATGTAGATTTTATGTATTGAAGTTCATCAAATTGCTCTCTTTCATATTTTTCAAATATTGCTTCATCATCTAATTGTTTTACATTATATACATATATACTTGACTCTTTATTGGTTTTACTTGTTTCTATTCTTATGTGTTTTATTGGTCTTTCATATGTATATGGTCTTGATGAACTATATTTTGACCAATTATCTTTTGTAAATGTTTCTATTAATTCATCTGTTTCATCATCATATACTCTTATTTCTCCTTCTGCTCCTAACATTTTTTCTGAATTTGAAAAATATATTCCTACATTTGATGTCACATCCTCCATTGTTTCACTTTTGCTTCCTGTTTTTATAAACTCATCTGATACTTGCGCTTCCTCATCTTTTGTTTCTTTCATTATTATTCCTGTACTCTCTCCATCTGATCCTGTGTATCCTACCCACTTAACAATATAATTGTCATCTGTTTCTTGCTCTGATATTCCATTATATATTTTCAAAGGTTTTTCTTTTGATACCATATACCTTCTAGATGGAGTATATAAATAATTTCCTACATATACATCAAATTTAGCTACTGTTCCTTTTGGATTTTCATATGTTACTACAATAGTTGCTTTGGCTGTATTTGATTTCTCTGGATTATTAAAATCTCCTGTATTATTGTTATATCCTTCATAATATGCTTTTACTGGTATTCTTATTTCCACTGTATCTGCATCTATTTCTTCATATGCTGATAATGGATATACTACACGAATATTATATGTGTTTTCTCTTGATATTGTATTTGATACTATTCCTGTTTCTTCAGTTAATGTCGATTCTTTTTCAAATGTAAATTTTCTTGTTACTTCATCATAACTAAAATTTGATACATTGTTTATAGCTTCTACTTTTATTGGACTTTGCCCATTTAACTGTGGTATTTCTCCTTCTAATACTGATTTCTTTATTATTAATTCTTCCTTTGGTTCTTTTGTTTTTACTGCAAATTCTAGGTTTAATTCTTCATTTTCTTTATCTATTGCTTTTGTTAAATCTTGTTTCTTATTTACATCTATTATATTTGCATTTATACTTCCATGCCAGTCTACTTGAAATTTTACCTCTTTTTCTATTGGAATTCTTGTTTCTCCATCTTCTGATACATATTCTCCTGTTAATGTAACTGAGTTTTCTTTACTGTATTTGCTTGTATCATTTTCTATTGCAGATGCCTTTGAACTTGAATAGTCATAATCTCCTGAACGTACCATTCCTGTTAATAGTTTCTGGGTTCCGTTATTAATTGTGTTTAATTCTATTTTATTTATATTGTTTCCTATTGCATTTTCTTTTACTTCTGTATCTTTTGGTATGGCTGTTTGCAAATAAAAGTTATTGTTGTTTATTGTTATAACTCCATTTTCTAATTTACCTTGGGTAAGTATATTTAATTCCATATATAGGGTTTCACTTTCACCTATTTTCCTACATGCTCCTCTTATTCCGTCTGCTATTCCATCTCCATTTAAGTCACGCAAAAAGAATGCATCGAATTTTACATATTCGGTTGCATCTATATTTTCATCTCCTGGGTCAACTGTATCATAGGTCATTGACCTTGCAATTTCTCCTGTTGGATGAAATTCATTTTTTCTTGAATTACTAAATAACAATGTTAATGAAATTATTGCTAACATTAGTGCACTGCATGCTACTAATAATTTTGCTTTTAGCTTAGTTTGCTTACCTTGCACTTTTTCAACTTTTGCCATTGCTTTTTCATTTTTCTTTTGTGCTTTTTTAAACCTTTCTAAAATTTTAGATTCATTAACCTTGCTTTCTTTGTTATTTTTTTCTTTTTGATTAAATGGATTTTTCATATGTACTCCCCTTCCATACCTTTCGTATGTTTTCTTTAATATATATTTATATTAATTATAATAATTCTATGTATATAAGTAAATCGCTGAAGTGCTGGTAATTTATGGCACTTCAGCGATTTCATTACGGGAGTAATGTTTGCTTTTTATTTGATAAGTTGTTTACATTTTTGTGATTATTTTACATTTCTAAGTACCTTTTCCTTGCTTTCTTGTATTTCCCTATGTGTTTACTTTATATTCTTTATTGCCTCTTCTGCAAAACTATTATTTATTACTTTATCATAATCAGCTTCTTTTTCTAGTTCTCCCGCTTCTTTCATTACAGTTTGAAGTAAATTAAACGATTCTTGTTTTAGCACTGGTGTATCACTCCATGCATCAATATCCATATAGCTTTGAACTGAAGCTGTAAGAGTTTCTATGTCAGTGTCTGGGAAAAAGCTTGAAATTGATTCTGCGATCTCTTTTGCAGTGTGATTTTTTACCCATTTTTGTCCCTTATATATTGCATTTGTAAATCCCTGTATTATTTCAGGATTTTTCTCTATATAGTTCTTATTTGCAAAATATGCCGTATATGGTATTTCTCCTGCTGCTTCTCCAACAGATGCTACTACATAGCCTGCTCCAGCATCTTCTGTCATTGATGCAGTTGGTTCAAATAGTGTTACATATTCTGCATTTCCTCCTGCAAATGCTCCTGCCATTAGGTCGAAACTAATACTGTCATCTAATACTAAGTCTTTTTGTGGATCTATTCCGTTTTTCTTTAGTACATATTCAAATGTCATGTATGGAACTCCACCTTTTCTTCCAGGAATTACAGTCTTTCCTTTTAAATCTTGCCAGCTGAAATTATCTGTTTTGTATCTACTAACTAAAAATGAACCATCTCTTTGAGTCATTTGTGCAAATACTTGCGCATAGTTCTCCCTTCCTTCATTATATACATAAATAGATGCCTCTGGCCCAGCAAAGCCTATATCACTTTGGCCGGATATAACAGCTGTCATTACTTTGTCTGCTCCCTGACCTGTGGTTAATTCTACCTTTAATCCTTCTTCCTCAAAAAAACCTTGGTTTATTGCAACATATTGCGGAGCATAAAATACTGAACGTGTTACTTCATTTACTTGAAGTGTTGTTATTTGTTTTACTGTTTCACTTAATTGCTCTCCTTCGCTTTTGTTTAGCAATATATAAGTAGTAATTCCTACTACTACTACTACAATTGCTATTATTATAATAAGATATTTTTTCATTTTGTCGTCTTTCCTTTCTTTCCTTCTATTTTCTTTTTGATACTTTTCTCATAATAATTTTTTCTAATAGTAGGATGGCTTCATAAATAACTGCTGCTACAATTGCTAATATAATAACTCCTGTCATTACTAAATCTAATTGAAATACCTGGCCACCATATACAATTAAGTATCCGAAGTCCTGCTTTTGATACTAAGAATTCTCCTGTTATTACACCTACTAATGATAAACCTATATTTACCTTTAGAGAATTGAAAAATGTTGAGATATTGGCTGGTATTACAATTTTGGTTAATGTTTGGAATTTTGTAGCATTAAATGTTTGTGCCATTTTTATTAGTTCTTTGTCAGTGTTTAAGAAACCATTTAGTATTTCTAGAATGGTTACAATTAGCGAAATTGCAAGCCCCATAGTAATAATAGCTCCCATTCCAGCTCCTACCCAGATTATAATTACTGGGCCGTAATGCAACTTTTGGTAAGCTATTTAATATTACTAAAAATGGTTCTGACACTTTGGCTAAGAATTTTGACCACCATAGTAGAATTGCAATGAACACTCCTAATACAACTCCTGATACAAAACCTATTAATGTTTCGGTTAGTGTAACTCCGAGATGTTTTAGTAATCCATTTGATGATAAATTTAGAAATGTATCTAAAATTCTTGAAGGTTGACTTGTTATAAAACTATCTATTATTCCTTGATTTGCAAGTATTTCCCATATTACCATAAATAAGATGAGAATTGATAGTTGAGTTAATATAACTAACATTTTGTCTTTTCTTATTTTTCTCAAGTATTTTTTTCTATCATCTGATATATTTTTTTCATACATGTATATCTAGCTCCTTCCAAATGGTGTCAAAGTATTTGCTGAATTTTGGATCTTCTCTGCAGTTTAATGGAGTTCTGTTTTCTATTTCAAACTCGATTTTGTGAATTGTTTTTACTGTTGCTGGCCTTCTTGTTAGAACTACAACTCTGTCTGACATACTAATTGCTTCTGATATGTCATGTGTTACGATAAGGGCTGTTATATTTTCATTTTTTAGAATTTGAAATATGTCGTTTGTAACCATTATTCTTGTTTGATAGTCAAGTGCGGAAAATGCTTCATCTAACAGCAAAATTTTAGGGTTTATAGCAAGTGTTCTAATTAGTGCTGTTCTTTGTCTCATTCCTCCAGAGAGCTGATTTGGATATTTGTCTTTGAATTCATATAATCCATATTTTTTTAGAAGATTTACTACATATTCTTCATTTTCTTTCGTTTTTTTATGTCCTATTTCTAGCCCGAACATTACATTGTCATATATGCTTCTCCATTCTAGCAAGCTATCTTTTTGTAGCATATATCCTATTGCTCCGGAAATTTGAATATCGCCTTGTGACTTTTCTTCTAGCCCTGCTATTACTGATAGTAATGTTGACTTTCCACAACCACTTGGCCCTATAATGCTGACAAATTCTCCTTCATTTACAGAAAAGCTTATGTTTTTTAAAGCCTCTACTTCCCCATTTTTGGCTTGGTACTTTTTGCTTACATTTTTTAGTTCTAATACTTTTTTCATAAGTACCTCCTATTTTAAATTTATCATATTATAGTTTATGAGTATTTACATAATTTTGTGAGCTTTTCTATTTTTTAAATGTAAAAGAAATATTAGATGATATTCATGCAGTTTTGCATAAGTAACTATATTTGTAAGCACAAAAATTCCAGCGATTTCTCACTGGAATTTTTGCTTTTTGGTTCCTATTCTAGGACACTCTTTTATACTTTCGGGTATTTAGTTTTAAATTTTAAAACTTTTCATCTGTTTACTATTCTTTTTTCTTTAGTACTAAAGTTATGATAGCTATTATACCAACTGCAAGCATTGATATAACTGCAATTCCTAAGCCTAAGTAATACTGTTGCTTACCAAATGGTGGTAAGATTGTTACTTGTTCTGCACGGCTTGAATCTGGTTCTGCTGGACCTCCACTTGGACTTTGGTTACCTTGTACAGAGAATGCCATTCTTCTTCCTACATCATTATGTATTTTTACAATCTCTGCAATATTGCCATAACTTAAGTCATCTGTTGTATTTTGTGATGTAATTAATTGTGCTAATGTCAATCTGATAAATGTAGATGTATCTTCACTTTCCATTGTACTTTGCGTTCTTGGAATTAATTTCTTATTTAATGCTCCTGTTATAATAATAGTATTAAAGTCTTTTAATTCGTTTGCAACTTCAGGGCTTACATATTGTGTTCCTGTAATTTCTCCATTTGTAATTGGCTCCCAGCCCCATGCTTCATCATTGCTTGCATCTCTAAATTGTAAATTGTTTGATACATAATCCATTACTCTAACTGCTGATGTTTTTACAATTGTAGATTCATCTGCAACTTTTCCTGAGTAGTAGAATTGAGTATCACGGTAATCAACTTCTCCTATATTTGTTACTGTGATGTCATAAGTAATTTGAATTGTTGAACCATGCATAATCTCTTCATCCATACTTGCTTGGATTACACCTCTTTCACCAGAAACTGCTGTGTTTACTCTTTCTAAAACTCTTTTTCTAAAATCATCATATTTACGGTAATCACTGTAAACATTTTCTTTACCTTCTTCTACTTTTTGTGCTACAGTATCTAATCCTGGGTCAGTTTTATCTTTCATGTCATTGATATTATATGCTGTTTTTGGTTGCCAAATTAGATTTTCTGCTGTTTGCACATCATCAAATAGAATTGATCCATCTGCAAGAGTTAATACTATGTGGCTTACTTGTTTATTCAATTCTAATCCTGCTTTTGGTCTTTCTTCTAGACCAAAGTCTAAGTTTTTAATATGATATGTTCCATTAAAGTAGTTTTTCTCATCATTGTTTGATGTTTTATCTGTTTGACCTTCTTCAACACCATAATCCATTTGCTTACTTTCTGGATCTCTGTAGTTTTCAGTTCCTTTGTATTGGTTGTTACTTTGTTGCTCAGCGTTTCCTGCATTTGCATCTGTTTCTGCTGTTGTATTTGGAAGTGAGCTTTCTCTGTTATATTCGAATTCTACACGAATTGCACCAGTTTCTGCTCTCATTACAGTATTGTCATTTGGTGTTTTGTTTTGACTTAATGTATTTGCTAATGGATATGTTACACCTGCATTATCTCCATCACTTGGTTGTGATTCTGGACTATTGATAGAGTAATTTATAATTTCGTTTCTTCTCCACCATATGTCTTTTGCATCTGATACATTTCCTGTTTTATTATTATCTGCTTTGTATATATCATATCCGTATGATCCACTTGAGTTTTGTCCTTTATCATCGTCATAATTTCCATAATTTGTGTATCCTACATATCCTGGGTCTTCTTCTTTTGATATATCGGTTCTACCATTTTGATCTATATCTAATTGATATGTTGTAGATTTATAATCCTGTCCATTATATTCTGCGTTATTGTTTCCACCATAGGTAAATCTTACAAAATAATCTCCTGGTATGAATCCTTTGAATTCATAGTGACCATTTTCATCTGTAGTTGTTAATGCCTTCTTCCAACTACCTTCTGTATAGATTTGAGTAGCTCCTTCTCCTTTAGTTTCAAGGTCTCCGTTTTCCTGTGCTGAAGTTTTGCCTTCTTCATCTAGTTTTATTTCATATAGTTCTACTTGTATATTTCCAACTCCTACTTCACCTTCATCTCTAATACCGTCACCTACTAATGCATCATTTACTTTTACATCTCTCTTATCTTCCCAAACAGTACCACTTATAATTCTTTCTATAGGTCCTTTTTGGATAAATATTCTTATTCCTCTTGCTCTATCTGCATCATCTTCAAAGTTCTGTTCATATTTCTTGTTTCCTTCAACATTATTTAGATCGTCAGATGTAAAGTTACCTGGGTTAGAGTCCCTATCTATTAGTCCTGCATATGCAGTTTCTCTATATACTTTTTCTCCTTCGTCAGTCATTCTATACATAACTGGAATATCATCAGTTGTTTCATCTCCATCATCTCTTACACTAATACCATTTGGTAATACTGTTCCAGATGCATAATATGTTGTATATCCGTTAATTTCTGCAATATTTTGTTTTCCAGGATCTGTTAGTGAGGAAATATCTATTGGTTCTGGCGAATCTATTGCTAGTGAGCTTCCTGAACCGTTTACTTGGAATGTTAAGTATACATATGCACTTTCACCAGATGCTAATCTCTTGCCTTTTAGTCCATCTATATACATCTTTTTATATTCTTGTCCGCCTTCTGTTTCTAGGTTATTTTGTGTATTTTCTGCATACCTACCATGTTCTACATCAAATCCTTCTGAAACTATAGGTTTATATCTGCTTCTATCTGCTGATTCAATTCCTGCAGGGTTTGTCATAATATCATAGAATTCTTGGTCTTTTACTTTAATGTTTTTATTATTTTCTCCATTATATGTTTTATACATTACCCATGAATATTCAGGCTTGTATTCATAATCAGCATCATAGTAGTCAACTATTTCATCTATTTGTGTTAATACACTTTGTGATTGGTTTCTAATTGTAAGTTTGTATGTTACATATGCATGTAATTGATTTTCTTCATTTTCGTCTGCATATTTAAAGTCTGATTCATATAATTCTCTATTATATTTCTTGTCATAATAATGTTCTTTGTCATCACTGGCACTTGTTGCATATTTATTTCTGTTGTAAAGCATGTCGTAGTAATAGTCTGCATTTCCTAAGATTCTTGCTTGAATATCCCAGAATTTGTTTTCTATTTTTGTCTTATAGTCTAAATATTCGTCACTATTTCTACCATGTCTCTTTTCTAATTCATTTAAAATTTCTTGCTCTGTTCCAGTTAATTTTTCTCCACCTTCATATTCGTATTCACTTTGTTGATTTGTTATTTCTCTTTCGTTATATTCATATATTTCTGTTTTTCCATTTATAGTTAATGTTGCTTTATATACGTCTTTCTTTAATGCTACATCAACTTGTGGTCTCTTGATAAGTCCTTGGTTTATAAATAATTGTCCTGGATAAACATTCATGTATTTTATTTCACCTAAGTTTTCTCCTTCAACTGGTCTACTTATTCTTCCTTGATATACTCTGTCTATTAAGTCTCCAACTTCTGCGAAAGAACCATTTACCAATACTGATATATCAGGATATACATTTCCAACATCTTTGTATGTTGCATTTTCATAATCTGTTGATGTATTACTATAACTATTATTTGGATATTCTGGTCCTGATTCTATTACTAGTGAGTAATGTGGATTGTATGGATAAACATCATAATTGAATGTTTTATAACCAACTTCATTTTCTGATAATACTTCAAGTTCTTCTAGCCCTACTCCTTTGGTGTATGAACTTATTTGACTATCTTCAATAAATTGTAACTTTTTCCAATATTCTTCTACTAGTTTTTGATCTCCACCAGATGCTTTATCTACAATTTGTTTGTAAATAAATTCTTTCATTATATCATCAGTTGGATATAAGTGTTCTTCATTTGTATATGAACCTGATAGGTCATTTCCATCTATATCTTTATTCATTATATAGTTTCTAATTGCTTTTGTAATAAGTCCTGGAGTGGCATCTGCATTTGCGTCATCTTTTACAAAGCCTTGCTCGTCTGCTATTTCAGAGTGGTCTACTATATAACCATCTACTACTTCTAAGAAACTATCTATTAATTGATGATTTTCATCATATTCATAAAGTCCTTCTGAATTTAGCTTGATTCCTGATAAATCGTCAATACTATATGTTTCATTGAAATAGTATGTTTGTCCATCTTTTTCATCTGTTGGTAGAGTAATTCCCTCCGTACTAATGTCTAGACTATTTGTTGATGGGTAGTTATTTGGTGATGAACCTATTGATGAAAATCTATAATCAAATGCGTCTCTTTCACTATCTTTTTCTGTTCCCTTTGAGTCTTTTTGCCATTCTGGATCAGCTCCGTAATTACTATCTTGGTCTGTAATTAATCTTTCTATATCAGCATCTTTCATGTAGTCTGTTGTTGTATATGTTTGACCATTATATGTGAATTTTACATAATATGACCTACCAACTTCTACTCCTCTAAATTCATAATATCCTTCTTGATCGGTAAGTGTTGGGTTAGTTCTTCTAGTATAATCATCTGGGTCGTTTATTTCTTCTTCAGATGCTCCAGGATCCACTAATTTTCCATTCGTTCTTACTGCTGGTCTTTCCTGTTCTAAAGTTCTTAAATATGCTAATTCATTTGTATAGGCATCATATAATTCTACTTTAACATTCGCTAGTGGAATGTCTGTACCCTCTTGTCTGTCTCCACTCCAGTCTGATTCTTTTCCTTGTAATGCATCTTGGAATACAAATCCTCCAATTTTCATTGTTGTATCAAAATATGGAATTACTGGTGTTCCTACATTGTCGTCTGAGTCAGGCTCTCCAGGCTCTGGCGCATCTGGTGGTGGTTTTATTGTTGAATCTGGTATGTCTGCATAATCATAATATAATGGTATAATTAATGATTCTTTAAAAATATTTCTATCATGTTTTAAAATAAATGCAACTCTTTGGTGATCTGTATGTGTAGAATAATATCCAGTACGCATACAATCATGACATTCTATTTCAGTATCATCTGGGCCTGGGTGAGTATGAGGTGTATCATTATGATCTTCTTCTACTCGATACCATTCTCCTCTTCTCTTACAAATAGATGCTATAGATCTCATATATTGAAATTCTACTTTTAGTTTTAGAACGGATGGTATAACATCTTTATCATCAATTACTCCATCTCTGTTATAATCATATTGAGTTGTAATATCAACATAAAATTCTTCTCCTGGTTTTGGATATGTTTTTACACCATCATACCAGTCCATTTTGTTTGGATCTGGATTTCCTTTTTGGTCAGGAGCATAAATGCTAAAGAATGTACTTCCACCCTCATCTTCTGATTTAGGGTAGTCAACCTTATATGTTTTTCCTCCAACTCCATTTAATGTATCTTTTGCTATATTGACAATATTAATTCTATTTTCCTCATTGTCTAAGAAATACATGTCGCTAATTCCACCAAAGCTGTATTTATCTCCATCTGTTTCAAAATCACAATCTACATAATTTAATTTGAATGGTCCGATTCTCACTAATGTATATTCTTGATCTGCACGTATGATTAATGTTCTTGTATTAGTATCGCCTGATGCCTCTGAACTTCTTCTATACTTGTATACTGATTCTGGCTTAATTCCCTCATTTATGCCATTTGCTTCATCCTTTTTTAATATATCCTTCCAATATTTTCTATAATTTGTAGCTATTTTTAAAAGCTTTGTACCTTCTGCCCTACCAATAACATCTCCTTTACAATCACTACCTAGCTCTCTCATGACAGACATCCAGAATGCTTGTTGTTTTTCAGGTGAGTATTCACTTGCAAATTGTGATGTCCATCTAGCTGTCCAAGAAGCTAAAAATCCTATATCATATAAATCTGAACGTGAAATACCTCTTACATCATTGTAGTATGAACTAGCTTCAGTGTAATGCTTATTTTCACATATGAAATATGTACCACTCTCATATCCTAAATGGGAAATTGAGCTTGCACAACCACAGGCTGCTGAACTTGTTTCTTGTGCCCATTGGAATATCTCATCTCTAGTATTAAAACCTGGATCATGTACACTATGTGTATATAAACCTGGTTGTAAACAATAGAACTGCTTAGTTTGACTAGCATCTGTTTCATACCACATACCGCCACCTTTTAGCTCATCTCTAACCGCAAGTTCAATGTCACCTGTTGCGGCACATAGTGCTTCTGCTTCATCTAATCTCTCTCTTTGTTCGTCTGTTAACTGTAATCCTTCGTTTCTTTCTATAACAGTTTCTTCTACATTTGTACTATACTCTCTAGTTGCTTTTGCAGTAACTTTAACTTGTCCATTAAGAGGTATTTCAAACTGATCTTTTGATAATATTTCAGACCTTACATGTATTTTAACTGTAACAACTTCTCCCTTATTTAACAGTGCAAAATCTAAAACAAGTGTGCCGTTTAAAAGTCTATATTGTAAACTTTTTCTAGCTGTAATAGCTCCTAGTCTCATTTCAGCTTCTGATTGTAAAAGTGCAACAGAGCTTGCTATTGGTGCTTCTACTTGTACATTAACTGCTGGTCCTCCAAGGTTTGTTATTACATATTCAAAAATGAACTCTTCTCCTTCTTTTATTGTTGAACTTCCATCTGCTGAATAAGCTGGTTTTGCTTCTACTTTTATATTTGTTAAACTAACTTCATATTTAATATTGTCAGAAACTTCTTTTCCATATAAACTATAATTTCCTCTTCTATCTGCTGTATAAAAATCTTTCCATGTAGTAATTGCAGTTCCATTTCTATTAACAAATGCCCATTGTGATCTTAGCTTTGCTTTTGAGTCTATATCACACTTAGTAATTCCTCCTGAACCAATCGTACAATCAAATGTAAGTACTCCTTGTTCTTTTGCATTTAAGCTGTATATTAATAAAGTAATTGTATTTCCTGTTTGTGTTATTTTCACTCTACTGCTAGTTCCTGTATATGATCCTGTTGAATCAGTATATTTTATATTACTTATTGTATGTCCACTTGTTACAGTAATTGTTACTTCTAGTGGTTGATATCTTCTATAAAGTTGGTCAATCCTATAATGTTGATTAAATTCTACTCCTTCATCTATCCAATATCCATATGGTTTACCATTCCTAGTACCTGTACGGTAGTAATTTGATCTCATATATTCATATAAAGTATTTTGATCATTTGCAGACATAGGTTCACCTGTTGTATTGATTGTTTTAGAACTATAGATTGAAACTTCTCCTTGTATTGTATCTCCTGGATACACATATCCTTTTGGATTTTCTTCAAGGTTATGTTCAACAGATACTAATCCTAAATCTGCACTCGAATCTATGATATTAAATTGATAAAATCCTGATTCTCTTCCTCCACAATTTTCACCTACTACCAATATTTTATAATAATTTCTTGTAATGGTTATATTCATTGGACCAGTCTCATAAGTAGATTGTGGATTTACATTTATTCCATCCTTTTTATAAACTAAATTTGAATCTACTAATGGATCCTCAAGACTATTTATTCCATATATTCTTATTCTTATATTTCTAGCTACAATACCTTCTGGTTTACAGGAAGCACCTACTTTACAATCATTTCTTATACTAATTGTTATATTCATTCTTTCCCCTGATTCTACTGGGACAATAACTGATGGATCTAACTCTCTTCCTGATTCAGTTTTAACAGTATATGTTACTGCTGTAGGTGCATAATCAAATACATCTAAGTCGTGATCTACAAAATCCTCTTCTGTTTCTTGTATTTCTGCAGAAGCTGCTAATTTAGCATTTTTAGCTTGAGTATCATTATATTTATTTCCTAGCGAACTTGCCTTAATTTTTATATTATCAAAATTTACATTAAAACCTATAGCTATTCCACAAACTATTAATGCTAATATTGTAATTAAAAATATTATTATCTCAATTTTCTTACCTTTTTTCATTTGTTTTACCCTCCTTTCTTTAGTATTTTTCTATAACTCTTTTTTTGATTACATAAATTCCTATGCCCA
This sequence comes from uncultured Clostridia bacterium, assembly GCA_947623595.1. Classification (GTDB taxonomy): domain Bacteria; phylum Bacillota; class Clostridia; order TANB77; family CAG-508; genus CAG-273. Next base: position 20,916 of record CANQHC010000009.1, read on the forward strand.
GAATTGCTATTGCTGTAATTATTATTCCTGTGTATAATATTGCTTCACCTGTTTTTACACTTACTACAATGTCTGCATTTGATATGTCATCTTCTGATTCTAATTTATTTGCTTCATTTGAATCACTATCTGGAGTTCCTTGTTCATTATAGCTTTCGTAAATTTCTGCACTATTACTTATAACATTTCCTAGCATTTTTTCTGTTGTTGCATAACTTACAACTAAAGTTACTTCCTTGCTTTCTCCTGGGTTTATTAATTCATTTGCTAGTTTTGTATTAATTGCTCCACTACTGTTTACTGCTATGTACCAATCATTATTAATTTCTGCATTAAATTTTGCTTCTGCTGGTAGGTAATCTATTATTTTTCTTGCATATCCTGGTACTTTTCCTTCGTTCGTTACTTTTATTTTGTACTCTACTACAAAATTGCTTTTATTTGCATCTTTTGCTGGTACTTCTATTTTGGTTAATTGCGTTCCATCATAGTTATATGTTTTTGTTCCAAGTTTTGGTGTTGTTAATGTTATTTTACTAATTGTTTTTTCTAGTTTTAAATCAAACTTTTCTGCATCACATAAACCTATATCTATATCTCTTATGTGACCATCCGTTATTTTAATTGTATCTGTTACACCTGCGTAATTGTCTGCTCCTTCTATTTGAATTTGCATATTAATTGCATCTGAGTTGTAGCTTTCTCCAACACCTTTTGCATGATATGTTGTTAAATCATATTTTACATGGTCATATAAGAATACTACTAAGTATTCATCTGCAGGTAATCCTAAAAATTCATATTTACCATTTGAATTTGTTGTTACAGTTTTTTCTTCTCCTGTGTTTTTATCTTTTACAATTTCACTATTTGATTTATAAATTAACATTACTTTCATTCCTGATATTGTTGGCTCTTTACTGTCTTTTTTACCATCAGAGTTATTGTCAATCCACGCTGTACCTGATATTTTATATCCTGTTTGACTAGGAGTTGGTTCTCCTGAATTGTCGTTTATTTCTCCTGTAAGTGAATTTTTGTGTGCTGATTCATTGTATTCTAAGTATTGTGTTATTGAGTTTAATTCTTTTCTTTCTACTTGGTCTGAATAAACGCTCGCTTCATTTATAATTGCTTTTCCATCATCAGTACTTAATTTTAATTTTCCTGTTACTTTTACTGTTATATTGATTGTAGAATTGCTTCCTGCATATGGTATTGTAATTTTTAATTTGTTTCCATCTGTTTCTTCTGTATAATTGTTTTCATCAATATATCCTTCTTTATCTTCAACTTTTGTTTCTATACTTTTCACTGTTATTTCTTCTGGTAAAATATCTTCTAATACAATATTTGAGTTACTTCCTTTATCAGCAGTTTTTATTGTAAAATTGTATTCAAATTCTTCTAATTCTCTCACATATACTTTTTCTGGTTCTTCTTGTTTTCCACTTAAATCTGGTTTGTCCATGTAAATATATTGTTCATTTGAATAATATTGTAGGTCATGGTTTTCATGTCCTTCATGTCCTTCTCCTTCTTCCTCATTAATTTGCACAAAAACCTGAGTAGAAAAGCTTGTAGCCTCATTTGCTTCTACTTGAAATTTTATCATTAAATTCTTTTCTGATCCCATAAATACACAATTTGCTACTACTTTATCTTCTAGTTTTTCTATTCCTTCAGTTCCTCCACCTTCACCCCAATATGCATCTAGTATTTTTGCATTTTCAGGTAATGGCACTGTTATTGTCATATTTGATTGTTGTGTACCTTCTTGTAATTTTACATCATATGTAAACACATCTTTTGAAGAGTATATACTACTTTCAATAGTGTTTGTTTTATTGATAATCTTAAAATGTGCATCTACTAATCTTATTAATATTTCATTTGATTTTATTGAACCTTCAATATTGTCTGCTGAAAGTAATACTCTAGTTGCCACAGGTTCACTAAATGTATATTGGTTAGTTGCTTGAATGTAATATGATATTTTTTTGCTTTCTCCTGGTTCTATGTCTCCTAATTCTATTGTTTCAGAGCTAATTTGATATTCTCCTCTATCTTCAACATATTTTACAACTCTACTTCCATCAGGTATTTCTATTGTAGCTTTTGCATTTGTAGCTTTCATTTTTCCTGTATTTTTTATTTCAAGCCAAAACCTTCCAGCTCCACCTTTTGCTATATATCTAATGTCGCTTTCTTCACTGTATTTTGGTATGTTTGAGCTAAGTTGCATGCTTAGTTCTGGTCCTTGTCCTGTTGTAAATCCCATAATTCCAGATTCTTTTGTTTCACCTAAAATTGCTTGTGGAGTTTTGTTATCATAATATACTTTATAATTTGAATAACTACTTTTGTTGTATGGTAAGTTTTCTGGTAATTCAACTTTATAGTCAAATTTCAACTGAGTTGCTGGTTCTATTTCTCCATCAACAACTATTAAGTAACTTTTTACATTTTTTAAATCTTTTATATCTTCTTTCCAATCGTTACTTGCTACTGATAATTCTTTGCTTGCTCCTGCATTTGTACTATAATAAACTTTCATTCTATTACTGTCTATTCCACTTGCTGTTATTTGACTTAATAAATTCATATTGAAGTTACTTCCTAAATTACTTGAGCTATCTACTTTTGCATTGTTTTCAGAAGGTACTCTTCCTAAAATAACTACATTTTCAATTGGATTTGCATAATTGTTATTAATAATTCCTTGTACATTTACTTCTCTTTTTGCTTCATATATTGGTGTTGTTATTTCGTATTTTTCATTGCTCATGTTTGTGACATTACTTCCTTTTGTATCATAATCACTAATTGCTGTGGCTGTGGCAACACCTGTTGGAGCTACAAGTTCTACATTTGTTGTAGCCATTCCTGCTTTTTCTTCTGTTTCATCTTTATTTACTGTTTGTGAATATTGATTTGTATTTTCATTTATGTAAAACATTTCTATTTTTTCTGTTTTTCCTGGTGTTAATGGATCCAAGCTTAAGTCTGCTTTTATATTAATGTTTGCTCCTTGTGCTATTACGTTATTTTGCATATTTTGATCTAATTCTAAATATTTTGTTTGGGTTCCTTCTGTTATAATTTGAATTACTTGGTTTTTACCATTTTTTATTACTTTTGCTTCTTTTATTTTTAATTCATCATCCAATATAAGGTTAGTTTCTTTTAAGTCTACTTTTGTTACTTGACTTGGCATTTGAATTTCTATAATTGGATTTTTAAATAATGCTTTGTCTACACTGGATGTATCTAATACTACATTAATTTCTACACCTTTATTTGCTACAACAGTTGATAATTTTTCATCTCCTTCTTCTAGTGTAATTTGCGCATTACTAATAGGCTCTTGCAATTTTATTTCTTTTGTAAGAGTTTTTGTATTTGTATTTGTTTTCGAAATTACTCCTAGCGTAATTTTTGAAAAGTTTTTCATTTCTTCTTCAGAAAAAGTTAAATCTGCTACAAATGCCTTCTCGATTTTTATTTCTATTTTTCCTTCCATTACTGGTGCAGATGTTTTAATTGTAAATTCATTTAATGACTGATTTGCAAGGTCTAAAACAAAATCTCCTTGTTCATCTTTCATTGTATTTGAATATATAAATCCGATTAAATTTTTATCTTTGTTATAAACTTCTATTCTTCCATCTTCTCCTAAAATCTTTTTGAAAATGGATTCTTCTATTTTTATTTGTTTTGTTATTATGTTTGAACCTATTTCTTGTTCTTCTTTTTCTGATGTTATTTTTTCATTTTCAAATTCAAATTCTACATTGTCAATTATAGTTTTATCATTGATTTGTGCACTATATGTTAATTCATAATTGGTTTCTTTTTTGTCTTCTATCTCTTTTCCTTGTCTTTGATTATTTTCTTTAGCATAGTTTGCATATATATATCCTTTGCTTATGCTTTCTATTCCTTCTACTGAAAAGTCTACTAAACTACCTTTTTGTTCTTCTACTGTATATGGTAAAATTGCTGGTATGATTATATTTTCACCATTGTATAATTGTATACTTGATACTATTGATATTTCGCCTTTTATTGCGTCTTCATTTTCTATATTTTCTTGCTCTTCTTCTCCACGCTCTTTTGCCTTTTTTTGCATTTCTAGAATTTGCTGTTTTGTTTGTTTTGCTTTATCTAACTTTCTTTTTACACTATCATAAATATCTTTTCCTACATATGTATAGTTAACAAGATACTCGTCTTGTCCTTCTAACCAAGAAACATTTCCTTGTGCATCAGCTGTATTTGAAACTTGAATTGATACAATTCCTGTTTCTGCATTGTATGAATAATTATCTGCTGTAAATTCTTTTCCGTTTTCTTTTCCATTAGTTGCTTTTGTAGAATTAGCAATTACTGCAATTCTTTGTGGTTTTTGATCTTTTATAATTGGTGATGATATTTCTAACCTTGTATTTGCAACTGGTAATATATTATCTTTTATATTATTTTTTATTTTACTTTGTACTAATACTCCATATTCTTCTCCTGATTGATATGGTAAGTATTTTGTAATTTCTCCACTTATTTCGGTTTCTGCTTGTACTTGCCATTTTACTTTGTTGTATATCGTTTTTTCTATTGTTATTTGTTTTCCGTTTCCATTTATATATGTTCCTATAAATTTAACTTGTGATACCTTATCTAAATGATCTTGTGCAACATAATTATCTTTGATAATTTTAATTGGAAGCTCTATGATTTTTGTTTCTTCACTATTTTGGATTTGGTTTAATTGTATTGTGTTCTCATTTATGCTTTGAATGTTTTCATCTTTATTTTCTTGCTTATTTATTTCATCTATGTCAATTTGATAATTTGCACCACTAATTTGGACTATTCCGTTTTTCAAATAGCCATTTTGTTTTATTTTAAGTTCTATATACATTTTTCCTTTTTCTCGAACGTCTAATGTTTCTTCATGTATATTTCCCTCTAAATAACTATTAAATTCTACATTTGCATTGTTTGTACTACTATTTTGATTTAGTATTTTTTCTTCATTTTCCAAAATTATTTGGTTTGTCAAAGCAATTACTTGGCTACCTATTGGTAATAGGTTTCCTCCTAATAAAACAGTAGTAATTAAAACAGTTATTAATTTTTGTTTTAGTTTCATAGCCCAAATCCTTTCCTTTCTTTTGTAAGGTATTGTTAATGATACTTATAGGCATAAATACTCTATAATATCAATTTTAGCATGTCACCTAAATTTTTCAATGGTTGTTTGTTTCCAGCTTTGGTCAAAAATGGAAATAGCTTTACGGAAGCTATTTTCAGCTTCTTTATATTAAATTTTTGTTACATAAGTGCTTTTTTGCGACATTTTTTGCTTTTTTCCTTACGCAACTGAGGTTTTTAGATTTTTTTACTTTCTCGTAGACAAAAGGTTTTATATACAAAAATTCCAGCGATTTCTCACTGGAATTTTTGTTTTGGAATTTCTATTTTAGAACTTCCTTTTATTAATTTCTTTTCTTTAGTACTACTTTTATAATAACTACTATGCTAACTGCTAATAATGTTACTATAAATACTCCTAGTCCAAAGTAGTAATATGTTTCACCAAATGGTGGTAAGATAGTTACTTGTTCTGCACGGCTTGCGTCTGGTTCTTTTGCTTCTTCATTTGGGTTTTGGTTACCTTGTACAGAGAATGCCATTCTTCTTCCTACATCATTTGATATTTTTACGATTTCTGCTATATTACCATAGCTTAAGTCGTCCGATGTGTTTTGTGAAGTAATTAATTGGGTTAATATTAATTTAATATCTGTATGTGTATCGTCACTATTCTTTGTACTTTCTGTTATTGGAATTAATTGTTTATTTAGTGCTGATGTTTCAATGATTGTGTTATAATCTTTTAATACTGCCTCTACTGTAGAATTTACATAGTCTTTACTCTTGATTTCATTATTTTCAATTGTTGCCCAGCCCCAATTTTTATCATTGCTATCTTCTCTGAATTGTAAATTATTTGCTACATAGTCTAATATTGTCATTGCTGAAGTTTTTACAATTGTAGATTCATCTGCGACTTTTCCTAGGTAATAGAATTGGGTATCACGGTAATCAACCTCTCCTATATTTTTTACACCAATATCATAAGTAACTTGGATTGTTGCACCATGCATAATTTCTTCGTCCATACTTGCTTGAATGATACCTTTTTCAGTTGTTACAGCTGTTTTTACTCTGTCTAGAACGGCTTGTCTAAAGTTTTTATATTGACGGTAATCGCTGTAAACATTTTCTTTTCCTTCTTTTACTTCTTGTGCTACAGTGTCTAAGCCTGGATCTGCTTTGTCTTTCATATCATTAATATTATATTCTGATTTTGATTGCCATATTAGGTTTTGAGCACTTTGTGTAGCATCGAATAATACTTTTCCATCAGCTAATGTTATTATAACATTGCTTACATTTTTATTTAACTCTAATCCTGCTTTTGGTCTTTCTTCTAGACCAAAGTCAACATTTTGAATATGGTAAGTACCATTATTATAGTTTCCTGTGCTGTTATCTTCAACTATTTCTAGACCGTAATCCATTTTATAGTTGTCTGCATTTCTATAGTTATCAGTACCTCTATAATCATTGTTACTTTGTCTATCTGCGTCTTGGATGATTTGTAATCCTAATGAATTATTATTATTTCCGCTTCCATTACCACTTTGAGCACTGTCGTCTGGAACAATTTGTAATGCTGGCTTATTTGAAGTAGAGTTTTGTCTATTGTATTCAAATTCTGCACGTATAACACCTGTTTCTGCTATCACTGCAGTTTTTTCATTAAAGTTTGTAGTGTCATCTAAGGTTTCTGCTAGTGTACTTGTTACACCATCTCCACCTTTTGAGTAGTCTATAACATTTTGTCTGCTCCACCATATATCTTTTGCATCTGATACGTTTCCTGCTGGGTTATTGTCTGCTTTGTAAATATCATATCCATATGCTCCGCTTGAGTTTTGTCCATATTCACTATAGCTACCATATTGTGTATATCCATAGTAAACGCCTTCTTTGGTAATATCTGTTTGTCCATTTTGGTCTATACCGAATTGATATGTTGTAGATTTGTAGTCTTGTCCATTATATTCTGGGTTATTTCTTGAAGCATCACCTGAGTATGTAAACCTTACAATATAATCTCCTGGTATAAATCCTTTGAATGTGTATTCACCATTTTCATTAGTGTATGTTGTTGCATTTGAGAAATTACTTCCATTATATATTTTTGCAATTCCTTTTGTTTGAACATCTCCGTTTTCTTGTTTTAATGGTTTTCCATTTTCGTCTAATGCAACTTCTAGTAAGTCAACTCTTATGTCTTTTACTCTTGCTTCTTGCTCATCTCTAATACCATCTGCAACTAATGCATCATTTACTTTTACATCTCTCTTATCTTCCCAAACAACACCACTTACAATTCTTTCTAATGGTCCTTTTTCTATGAATATTCTTATTCCTTTTGATCTATCAGTATCATCTTCAAAGTTTTGTTCATATCTTGTAGTTCCTTTAGTATTATTTAGTTCATCAGATGTGAAGTTACCTGGGTTTGAATCAACATCTATTAAACCAGCATATGAATAATCTCTATATACTTCTTCTTGACCATTGTCCGATGTTATATACATAACTGGTATATCATTTGTTGTATCGTTACCATCATCACGAGCTTCTACCCCATTAGGGAATTTTATTCCTGATGCATAGTATGTAGAGTATCCATTTATTTCTGCAATGTTTTGTTTTCCTGGATCTGTTAGGCTTGTTACTTCTATTGGATCAGGTGAGTCTATCATTAAATTGCTTCCTCTTCCTTTTACTTGGAAGGTTAAGTATACGTATGCACTTTCTCCTGATTCTAATTTTTTATCTTTCAATCCATCTACATATAATGTGCTGTATTGTTGTCCTGAGTTTGCTACTAGTGTATTATGTGTAGTAGGTGAATATTGTCCTTGAGTTACATCAAATCCATCTGAAGTTATTGGCCTATATTTGCTTCTGTCTGAAGAGTCAATTCCTTGTGTCATAATATCATAATATTCTTGGTCTTTTACTCTGATGTATGTATTGTTTTCTCCATTGTAATTTTTGTACATTACCCATGAGTATTCTGGTCTATATTCATAATCTGAGTCATAGTAGTCTACTATTTCATCTATTTGTGTTAATGTACTTTGTGATTGGTTTCTAATTGTAATCTTGTATGTAATAAATGCTTGTAATTGTTCTTCTTCTCCTGCATCTGGGTATTTAAAGTCTGATTCATATAGTTCTCTGTTATATAATTTATCATAGTAGTCTGCATATCCTAATATTCTTGCTTGTATATCCCAGAAGCTATTTTCTTCTTCTTCTTGTATTTGTCTCTTGTAATCTTTATAATCATCAGTTTCTGTACCATAATTTTCAGCTAATTGATTTAAAATTTCTTTTGTTGTTCCTCTTAAAGTTTCTCCGTCACTGCATACAAATTCTCTTATTGTTTCATCCGATAGTGCGACATTTTCATTATATTGATATGTTTGAGTTTTTCCATTTATCTTAAGTGTGGCTTTATATACGTCTTTTCTAAGTGCCATATCTGCTTGTGGTTTTAACCATAAGCCTAAGTTGATATGATATTGTCCATCATAAATTGCTTTATATGTTTCTGTAATTGTGTCCCTATTTTTTCTTATGATTGGATATACACCTATTGATTTATTTCTGCTTTCCATTATATCCACACCTAAAGTTATTTCATTTTCAAAGTCGTGGTCAAAAGTATAGTCTTCATCAGATATTACAAATTTATCATAGATTGGATAAACATCTAAGCCACTGTCATTATTCCATCTTGAATCTCCTGTATAAGAATTTATTTTGCAGTCTTCTATAAATTGTATTTTTCTCCATGTTTCATCAGTGTCTCCACCTATTTCATCAACTATTTCTTGATAGATTTCGTTTTTCATATCTGTTGGGAATACTTTGTGCTCATTCATATATTCTGTAATTTTTTGAGTAATTAGTCCTGCTTTATATTCAGGATTAATTTCTTCACTTGCTTCCCCTTCTTTTGTATCAATAACTTTTCCGTTTTCTACCTTTAGGAATGTATCTATTAATTGATATCCACTTTGTGTTTTATTTCCATCTGGTTGCAACTCAATTCCTGCTAAATCTTCTTCTGAATATGTTTTATTATAGTATCCATCCGCTTCTAAATATAGTGCACTGTCTTCTATAATGTCAGTTCGTACTTTATAGTTTTCTGGCGATGATCCTATTGATGCAAAGTTTTTATCATATTCATTTCTGTCATCATTTGTCTCAGTAGCCTTTGAGTTAACCCTCCATTTATATGGGTCGTCTTGATTTTGCGATGAAGTAGTAAAGTCTTTAGTAGGATCTTTCTTATCAGCACTTCCTACTTTATACTGTGTTGGTACATAATCTTGTCCATTATATGTGAACATTACAATGTATTTTTTCATTGGGTCAACACCTTTGAATAAATATCTTCCATTTTCATCTGTTAAAGTAGGGTTTGCTCTTACTTCTCTATCTGGATCGTTTTTATCTACATTTATCTTTTGTTGATCTTCACTTGCTAGTGTTGCTAATTTTCCAATTTGTCCATTTTCATATTCGTAAAGTGATACTTTTACTCCTGGTAATACTACGTCATGTGTTCCATGTATTCCTATATCTGATAAACCATTTGCTACACTCTCTTTGGTTCCAAGACTATCTTCAAATACTAATCCTCCTAATTCCATTGTTAATGGTACAAATTCATTATTTAATGATAGGTCTATTTCATATTCATCATATTCTCTAGTTGGAGTTACTACATCTTTATAATTTGGAGGTGTTCCAGTTTCATCATATCTTATTCTATTTGCTCTAGCTTCGATTCCTATTAAATATTGTGATCTATACTGCCCTTGACTTTCGGCTTCATACCATGAAGTGTGTGTTATAGGATCATATTTATATACCCAATCGAATTCTTCTCCATATCCTACATATAAATCATATTTTCCATAACAATTTTTTAGATAATTAAAATGAATTTTTACTTTTAATGATTTCATGTCAAATGTTCCACCATCATCAAATTCATTTTTAAATTCTATCCAGAATTCTTCTCCTGATGCGGGTACATCATTTTCAGGTCCTGTTAGTTTATTTTTGTCTGTTAAAATTTTTATATTTTCTTTCTTTCTTCCGGTTTTATCTACTAAATATATATCATCAATCCAATCGAAGAAATTTGTTTTTTTACTGCTATCTTCCGTATCTCCACTTTCTAAGTATGTGCTTTTATCTTCTACTGTTCCATCTCCAACATCTGATGAGTATGAAGGGGATGTAACTGATTGATCTGGATATTGTACTGCAAATGGACCTATTTTATATGTTTGATTTTCGTAATCAGCTATTACTCTTACTTTATCCGCATCTGTTAAGTCTTTAACTTGGTTTGGATATTCTGTAGGTTCTCCTTGTAATGTTCCGTCACTTGAAATATAAGATTTATAGTAATTTTCGTATAATCTTCCTTCTAAGTATAAAATTTCTCTTGCTTCTTGTACATTTTCAAATTCTTGTTTTGCATCTTTTTCTAGTTGGCTTATTAATCCATTTTGACCTTGATAAGAAGATATTCTTTCTGTTAATGATACCTTTACTTTATTTAGAATTTCTAAAAAGTGAGTATCTTTATTACTAATTCCATTAATTGTTGTTTGTTTTGTGCTTTTATTTCCATTTTCATCCTCTATTGTAATTGTATAAGTTGTGCTGTTTGTAAAAGAATCATTGAATTCTTTTATTATATTTTGTAATGCTTGACTATTTGCTTGGATATTTTGATCTCCTATTTGCTTTACCTCTTCAATAAGAGCGTCAAAATATTTTATAATTTCATTATTTATTGCTTCATCTTCTTTTTGTGCTTCTTGTAATTCTTTTAAAAGTTCTTCATTCATTATATTTAAAATTCTGTCATAAAAAGCTTGTCTTTCTTCTTTATCTTTTTGGCTTATTGCAAATTCTCCACATCTGTCCTTTGCTTTTAATAGAGCATCTATTTGTTCCCTTAATCTATCGCTTCTTATGTATTCTTGAATCATATCTGCTGTTGATTTTTTACAAGCTTCAAATTTTTCTTTTGCACCTGTAATTACATCAATTACAACTTGTTTTTCTTCTTTAAGAGAATAATTTCCAGCATAATTACTAGTATTTACTTTTAATGGGTTTGATATATATACTCCTACTTGTTGGTTGTTAATTGTACTAATAATTTGATCTACCATTACTTTCATATTTTGTGTATGTTGTAATTGCTCTTTTGCTTCTTGTGCAACATAATATGAGTCCATTGATTGCCAACCCTGCCCAGATATTCCAAATATTTGACCATAATTCAAATTAGGATCTGTCCAAATAACATATTGAAGTAATCTTTTCTGTTCTTTGGTCATATCTTCATATCTTGTTACATCTTCTTTTGTTATAATATATGCTAAATATTTTGGTAAATCGAATTGCTGATGTGATTCATAATCTGCTGCGTTCAAATAATATGTATTGTTTTGACCTGGTCTTGAAGGTCTTTCGTCTAATGTATCACCATCTTGAACATTTCCTATACCTATACTATGACAGCTTCCTACAGTTGTTCCATATACATTATGCTCTATACAAAACAGGTTGGTTTTTATTCCATCTATAATTCTCTCTATTGGGGTTCTCCATTGATCTGTGTCCCAAGGTACAATTGAAAATTCTTTGTTAGCTGATACAGTTGGCGTTAATATGATCATCATTAGTATTAAAATTAGTATTAGCCTTAATATATTTTTAATTTTCCTTTGCATATTTCTCTCCTCCTTTCTTTAGTTATTTTCTTTTTTGGTTATTCTTAGTACAAAAATTATTCCTACTACTAATATTGCTATAACTCCCATTGTTAGCCCTATGTACATATAGAATTGTCCTGTCTGGGCTGAAATAATTATATTTGCTAAACTTAGGTCATCTTCTGAATCTGATAAGTTTGCTTCTTGTGAATCCATATCAGTTAATCCTTGTTCATTGTAGCTTTCATATATTTCTGATTTGTTGCATATTACATTTCCAACGTCACTTCTTTGAATTTGCTTTGATAGTACTAATTTTACTTCTTTGCTTTCTCCTGGCTGTATTATTTCATTTTCTAGGCTTGTATTGTATAAGTTTCCATTTTTATCAGAAAGATACCAATCTGAATTGATTTCTGTACGGAATTGCATTCCTTCTGGTACGTAGTCAGCTATTTTTCTTACATATCCTGGTGCTGTTCCTTCGTTTGTTACAACTATTCTATATTCTACTACCATACTTGTTTTTCCTATATTTCTGTCTCTTACTTCTACTTTTTGGAATTTTGCATCTTCTTCTTGATAATTTTTAGTTTCTTTTCCTGTAATTGTAACTGTTATATTATTAATATATTTATCTATTTTTAAATCAAATACTGCACTTTTTACTAATCCTAAGTCTAGGTTATATACGTTTCCATTAGATATTGTTATTTTATCTGTTATTGCTACTACTGTGTTTTCTCCATCTAAAGAAATAGTTGCTGTATTTGCATCTGAGTTATTATCATTAGAACTTCCTTCTGCATGATATTCTGTTGTTGCATACCTTTTTGCATCATATACAAATATAGCTATGTATTCTCCATTTGGAATGTTTATAAATGAGTAAACTCCATTTTCATCTGTATTAATTCTTTTTTCTTTTTGTGTAGCTCCATCTTGAACAATTTGCAAGGTTTCGCAGTCCATTAACAATACTTCTGTTCCTTCTATTCTTGCTTCTTCTTTTTGTTTTATTCCATCTTTGTTTTCATCTAACCAAATTGCTCCACCTATTCTATATGTGTCTGGAATAATTGGCTCTTCTTTTGATCCTGCTCCTATTGGTTGAACAGTGTGTGTTATTTGATTTGTAGATAAATCTCCAAATTTTTCTGTTATAACATGTGCTGTATTGCTTATTGTTATTTCTTCTCCATTTACAAGATCTGCTACTTTAGAAGAAATTCTTACTTTTAAGATTTCATCTTCTTCTAAATCTGTTGTATATGATATTTTTGCACCATTTATAGAATTTCCTACTACTTCTGTGCTATCACCTTTTTGATAACTTACTTCCTCAAAATTCAATCCGTCTGGTAAGGTATCTTCTACTGTAACTTCTTTTATATATTCTCCTGAAGTGTTATGAACCTCTATTTCATAAATTAATTCGTCACCTTCATAAATATACTGATCTGTAACACTTGCGCTTTGTGAAATACTAATTCCTGTTTTGAAAACTGCTAATTTTACATGGTTTGATGCATATGTGTCGTCTTCTGCTGATGTTTTTGCTTCCATATATGTTTCAAAGTTTCTTTCATAAGAATCTTTTGGCAGACTATCTGCTTCCACTACTACTTTTACTTTTACTATTTCATTTGGATCCATTGTTCCTAAATCAATTTTTACTGCTTTTCCTGAAATATTATAAGTTACTCCGCTATTAGATTCTTGGTCATCTATTATTTTACTTGCACTTTTGTATGATAAACCTTCTGGAATTGCCATTTGTACTGCAACATTGTTTAATCTTCCTACATAAGCATTCTTTACTTCTGCTATGTATGAGAATGTATCACCTGGTTTTAAACTATAGTAATTTGTCTTAATTATTGTTTCTAATTCAGTATCTGGTACTTTTGACAATTCTATTTCAATTGCTGATAATTTTACTGTATTATTAACTTCTTCTGAATAGAAGAATTCTGAATAGTCTACTGCACATACTTCTGCTTTTGTTGTTAAAGTAGCTTTATATTCTGAAATATCATGAACTTCTTCATCTGTGTGTTCTCCATCTGTATAGTGCTCTACATTATTACAGAAGTCTGTAACATCTACTTGTCCAACCATAACAGTGTATTGGTAAGTTTTTGTTTCTCCTACTTTTATATTTTCAATTTTTTCAGAGAAAGCACTTATTTCTGATTCTTCTTCTTTTCCATTATTATTAACTATGTAAGTTGTCTTTTTAGGTATATTACTTGTAACTATAAGGTTGTTTAAATCCAATGTTCCAGCATTTTTTACTTGTATTGTATATGTAATTTTGTCTCCTTTTTTTAGAGCTGTCTCTGGTGCCATACTAGATGTCATGCTTACTTCTACTTTTGGTCCAAATCCTGAAGTCATTCCTATTATTACTGATTCTTTTGTTTCTGGAATATTTCCTATTTCTTGCTTATTCTCATAATATATTTTATACATACTATATGCTATATTATCATGTTGTACTGTTTTTGGTATTTTTACATGATAATTAAAGTCAAGGATGGTTCCTTGTACTATTTCTCCTGTAAATACTATTAAATAAGATTTAATTTCGCTAAAATCTGTTACTTCTGTTACCCATTTATTGTTTTCGTCTTCTATATTTGTTGTTGCTTCTTCAACAGTACTATAATAAATTGTATGTTCTGGTACTTCATTTCCTTCAAATGCTATTCCACTTGTCATTGGCAACGTGAATGTACTTCCTAATTCATCTTGTGTGTCTATTTTTTTGTTACCTGCAAATGTGGTTCTTCCTAAAATACGTACATTTGCAATTGGATTTGAATAATGGTTTATTACTTTACCTGATATTTCTGCTATTCTTTCGTTATTTTCTACATCTAATTCTACTACTTGTTTTTCATCTTTTAGATTCATTACTTTCTTTGAATCTTTTGCATAATTGCTAATTCCGCTTCCTGCAACTACTCCTCCTGGAGTTAATATTTCTATTTCAGTTTTTATTTGTCCCTTTCTTTCTGCTGAATCTCCTTCTATAGTGTTTTCATATAAGTTGCTGTTTTCGTTTGTGTAATTCATTATTAATTCACATTTTTTTGTTGGAGTGAATTCTTTTGCTTTAATATCTGCTTTTACTACAACGTTTGTACCTTTTATCATTGAGTTTAATGTATATTTTGTTTGTGTTCCGTCTAATTTAATTATTAATACTTTTTGATTTCCTCTTTTTTCTACTTTATGTTCTTTTTCTTTTAGTTCATCATTTGGTGTTACATTTATGCTCTTTATTTTTACATCTTCTATTTCTTCTGGCATATATATTTCTAATGTTGGATTTTTATAAAGTGCATTATTTAGACTAGATGTGTTTAATAATGCTGTTATTTCTACATCTTCGTTTGTCATTACAGTTGTTAGTTGTGGTTTACTTATAGTTAATTCCATTTTGCTTACTGGTTCTAATAAATTTATTTCTTGAGAAATTTCTTGTTCTTCATTATTAGTTTTTGCATTTACTATTGTTTTTAATTTTTTAAATTGTTCTACTTGTTGTTTTGTATATTTAGTTATATCTTTTGCAAATGTTTTTTCCACTTCGATTACAAATAATCCCTCTGTAAGTGGTTTTGTTGTTATTATTTTAATTTCATTTATTTTTTGATCTTCTATGTTTAATTCATAACTATCTTTTTTAAGCTCGCCTAATAAAGTATCATCTGATTTTCTTATTTCTATTTTTCCTTCTTCTCCTAGGAACTTAGTAAATATTTCTTGTGATACTTTTATTGTTTTATTGTAAATAGCATTTTCATTTTCTACCAAGCTACTGTATTCTTCTTTTTGTTCATTTATAAATTTTTCGTTTTGTGTTTGTAATTCTATTTTTTGTAAAAATGGTGCATAGTTAATTCTTACTGCATATTTTAAATTGAATTTTGTTTCTTGCTTTTCTTCTATAGTTTGATTGTTTGCTTCTCTTTCAGCCTTTGCATAGTTTGCATATATATATGCTTTACTTAATTCGTTTGTTGAACTAACACCAAAGTCTGTAAGTTTTCCTTCTTCTGCTTTTAATACGTAATTGTTTTCATAGTTTTGAGTTACAGTACGTGCATCTGCTTGACATACTGTTATATTTGCTACTATTTGGCTTTTTATTACAATTCCAGTTTCTTCTGTTTTTGCTTTTTCTATCATTTGTTTAGCTAAATCGTATATTTCTTTTCCTTTATATATATAATTTACAAGATATTCATCATTTGCATTTTGTTTCCATGAAATATTATTTTGTTCATCTGCTTGATTTTCTACTATAACTGTTACTTCTCCAGTTTCTTTGTTGTAATTTTGTGCAAAGTTGGTTTCTGTTTCTGCTCCATTTGTTCCCATTGTATGGTTTATAAGTACTTTTACTTCTTTTGGTAAATTTTTTGTTGTTTCCTGTTGTTCATTTTCTGGAGTTGTTGGTTGTATTTGTAATCCTCCTTGTTCTGTTTGCTCATTTTGACTTGGTATTTGTAGCTCTCCTTGTGCTCCTAGTTCTTCTATCTGTAATCCTGGTTGTTGATTCTGATTTTGTGGTTTTTCTTCGCTTCCTTCTATTTGTAACCCTGGTTGTTGGTTTTGTGAATTTGTATTTCCTTGAGCTGGTTGTTGTTCTTGTGAATTTGTATTTTCCTGAGCTGATTGTTGTTCTTGTGAGTTTGTATTTTCTTGATTTTGTTGTTGATTTTGTGAGTTTGTATTTTCTTGATTTTGTTGTTGATTTTGCGAGTTTGTATTTTCTTGATTTGGTGTTTGTTCTTGTGAATCTTGATTTGGTGTTTGTAAATTTCCTTGTGCTATACTACCAAATCCTGGAGCTTTTATTGTTAGTTCTGTTTTGGCTATTGGCAATTTATTGTCTTGTAATTTTGTATTAACTTTAGTTTGTACTAGTACTCCATATTCTTCTCCTTCTTGATATGGAACATATTTTGTAACTTTTTCTTCTATTTGTGCTTGTAATTCTTCTTTGCTATTCCATTTTACATTGTTTCTTATTACTTTTTCTACTGATTTTTCTTCTCCATTTTCGTTTACATATATTCCTGTAAATTTTATTTGTGATATTTTGTTGAATATATCTTGTTTTACTTTTTCTTCTTTTATAAATTGGATAGGAATTTCAAAAATATTACTATTTTCACTATTATTTATTTGTTTTAATTCGATTCTATTCTCACTTATATTTTGAATTAAATCATATTTTGTATTTTCATTTGGTACTATTTTATAATTGGCATCACTAATTTCGACTATTCCATTTTTCAAATAGCCGTTTTGTTCTACTTTTAATTCAATATACATTTTTCCACCATCTTCAATTAGAAAAGTGTGATCATATGTATTTCCTTCTAAATAACTATTAAATTGAACATTAGTAACATTTGTAGTACTTTTTTGATTTTCTAAGCTATCATCCTGTGCTCCGAAAAGATAAGCAAGTGCTGTTACATGATTACCTATAGGTAATATATAACCTGCTATTATGATAGTTAGTGTGAGAATCGCGATTAATTTTCGTTTTAGTTCCATAGTAATTTCATTCCTTTCCTTTTTCATTAGCATATTTTTAGATTTTATTTATAAATCTACTACTAGATATATATTAATTTTAGCATGATAGCTAATTTTTTCAATGGTAGATTCTTCCGCGAAATTTTTTTTAGCACTATATTACTTACGGAAGCTATTTTTCCTTTGATAAATGTTAAATTTTTGTTACAAAAACTCGTTTTTTTACTAATTTTGTTCTTTTTTGCTTCTCTTGTTTACATAATTTTGGCATTTTGAAGCTATTTCCATTTTTATACATAAAACTTAATTAGAATTTTTTATTACCTAATTTAGATTTTTTTGGATAGCTATGATTGCGGAACTGCATATATCTCAAAAGTCACGCTTCTTGATTTTAATAACAATGTTTGCAAAATTTTGATATTGTTTTAGTAACATTTTTTATCTTTCTTGAATATATATAAAATATATAGATTTTTTATTTGAGGTGAAATGTATGGGTACGGAAAATAATATGGATATGGCAAAGTTAATGGGAATGCTTTCAAAAATGGATAAAAGCCAATTAGAACAGGGATTATCAAAGCTTAATCAAATGTTAAGTAATGAGGATAAGGAAAAGTTGATGCAAAGTTTTAAGAAAAAATGAGGTTGCTTATGAATGATGATATGTCTGAAATTGTTCAAAAAATGAATGAGATGCTAAAAAATAATCAAATGCCTGATGAAATAAAAAATATCATGGGGAATCTTGCTTCTAATTCTTCAGAAGAGAAAAAAGACTCTTCTGAGCAAACTGAAAATTCTAATTTTGATATCAACACTATGTTAAAGATGAAATCAATCATAGATAACATGAATAGAGGTCAAAATGACCCTAGAGCTAATCTACTTAGGTCTTTAAAACCATATTTAAAACCTAGTAGAAAGGAAAAAGTTGAACAATATATTAAACTATTTAGTATGGGAAAGGTTTTCGAGGTATTAAATCCTTTGGGTGGTGATAAGAAAAATGATGTATAATTATCCTTTTTTTAGCTTTCCTAGATTTAGGAGATATTCTTCTTATGGATTTAATCAATCTAATGTAGCTCCTAATCCTAGTTTGGCTCAAAATTCTTATCATAATCATCCTATTGGTTCTAATAATGGAAACTATATAAGAAAACCTTTTCTTTCTGATTATTCATCAAATTCCTTACAAAAAAGCTATCCTGATAATAGTTCAGATAGCTTTAATAGGGATAATTTTAATGCTTCTTGCAAATCTAAAGATGAGTTTTTTGAGATTTTTGGAGTTAAATTATATTATGATGATATTTTATTAATTTGTCTTATTTTCTTTTTGTATCAAGAGGGTGTACAGGATCAATATCTTTTTACTGCCCTGATTTTACTATTACTTAGTTAGCTTTTTTAGTTTATTTTAGAAAAAAGAAGTATTACCATCATACAAGTGAAGTTCGCGCAGATGGAGCGTAAGCGGAATACTTTGAGCTTTCACTCTTAAAGTGATGATGTTCTACAATTTGTAGAACATCATCATCTTTTTGAAAGCGAACGCAAGAACGAACGGTATGATGGTAATACTTCTTTGTTGTTACAAAATTAAAAAAACTATCCGATACTCTTACTCTAAAACAATTTGATTTTCGCTTACATAAGCACACGTCTTTATTCCATTTTCAAACTCACTTTTCTCTAGCTCTTTTATTATATTAGCTATACGAATTTGTGCTGGTTCTATTGAAGCTGCTGCAATAATCGCTTCCGTGTTTCCTTTTGCTCCTGCATGTGCTACACCTCTTAGAATTCCAAGTACAACAATATTTTCTCCTGCTAAAACTTCTGCACCTGCATTAACATCTCCTAAGATTACTAAACTACCATCAAATTCTATTTTTTGTCCTGATCTTAATGAACCCCTATGAAATTTAGTTTCTGATGTTGCTATTTCTCTGCTAAATGCTTTCTTTATTCCATGTAAGCCTAACATTTTAGGTGTATCAAATTTCACTTCTACAGAAATAACTTTTTGAATTAAATTTTGTATTTCCTCCATTTCTTCATTTGATAAAATTTTACCTGTAACTAGAATTGGAGTAGTATCATCTTGATATAGTTTTTTTAATTCTGACATTCTTTTCTTTATTTCTTGTAAAATTTGTTTTTGCTCTGCATCATCATCTATTTTAAATATTACTTTGTTTGTTTTTGTTTGAATACTAACACAATTTTTCATTTTTATGACCTTCCTTGTTTATTTTAATATATTTTTATCTTCTATCTTGTACTTTCTGTGCTAGGTATAGCTGTTACATCTTCTGTTACTTTTTTCGTATTCATTCCAAAATATTCTTTCATAATATCTTTTGCAACTGGTGCTGTATTTCCTCCTGCCCCAGCATTTTCTATTAATACAACTACTGCTATTTCTGGGTCATCATATGGTGCAAAACCAGCAAACCATCCATTAACTTTGTCTTCTATTCCAGTTTGTGCTGAACCTGTTTTTCCTGCTATGTCCATTCCTAAATCTGAAAAAATATAATATGCTGTTCCTCCTGGTTCACTAGTAACTCCTTTCATTCCTTTTTTTATAAGGTTTATTGTTTCTTTACTAACATTTAAGTCTTCTACTTTACTAGTTTCATCAATTCCTAATTTTTCATTTACGCTTTTTTCTATTTCTTCCTTTTTTATTTGTTTTCCTTCACTATCTGTAATGGATTTTATTAGAGTTACATCTATTGCTTTTCCTCCATTTGCTATCATGCTTACATACCTAGCTATTTGAATTGGAGTATAACTATTGTAGCTTTGTCCTATTACAGCAGATAATGTATCTCCATATTGCCAATCTCTACCTTCTAGTTGTTTACAATATTCTGCTACATTAACTACTCCCTTTACTTCACCTGATAACTCAACCCCAGTTTTTGAACCTAAGCCAAACATTCTTGCATATTCCATAACTGGTTCTATTCCCATTCTGTCTCCTAATTCATAGAAAAAATAGTTACATGATTTTTTAATTGCATTTGTTACATTTAAGTAGCCATGACCTCTATGGTAACTTGTATAATACCAGCATACAGGGTGATGGCCTTTTGGATATTTTCCAATATCGTTTATTAAAGTGTTTTTGTTAATTATTCCTTTTTCTAATGCTGCGGTTGCTACTGCCATTTTGAAAGTTGAACCAGGTGCATATGTCCCTGAAATTGCTCTATTATATAAATTTTTTCCTTTATTGTATTCATTTAACTTTTTTTGTGTGATTCCATTTATGAACAATTGTGGTTCATAATTTGGATAACTTGTCATTGCTAAAATTTCACCTGTTTTTACATTCATTACAACAGCTGCACCTGCTTTTGCATCATATTTTTCTCCATATCCTCCACTGGCAATTTTCTTGATATTTTTTTCTAAGGCTTTTTCTGTTGCTTTTTGCAAATTTGCATCTATTGTTAAGCTGACATTTGAACCTGCTATTGCTTCTTTTGAAATATATTCTTCTGTGATTGTTCCATCAACAGCCATGTCTATTTGCCTTATTCCATCCTGTCCTTTTAAATATTTTTCTAGACTATATTCTATTCCTGTTTTACCAATTAAGTCATTCATATCATAATTTTCTTTATTTGCTTCATATTCTTCTGGCGAAATAGCTCCAACATAACCTAGAATATGTGATGCTAATTTTCCATTTGGATATGTTACAATAGGCTCTGTAATAACTGCTGTTCCTGGGAAGTGCCCACTTTGCTCTTTTATTTGATTTGCACTCAATGAACTTATATTTTTTGAAATTATAACAGGCTTTATATTGCTGAAACCATTATGTGCGGTTTCATAGCGTACTGCCATTATCTTTCTTGCTTTTTTTGCATCTTTTTCTTCTATTTCATATTTTTCTAATAATTTTTGGAAAACTTCTTGAGCTGTTGCATTTTCTGCAAATTGATTATCTTTTTTCCATTGTATTTGTTCTTCTTCACTATTTGTAAATTCATATGGTTCTACAGTAATTGGTAAGTTGTCCACATATGTATCTTTATTTTTTTCTAGTAATTCCACTAATTTTAGAATTGTTTGGTTTAGTGTTTTATTATCTATTTTTGTTTTGTATAATTCTAAACTAAAACCTATTTTGGTAGTGACTAATTTATTTCCTGTACTGTCTGTAATATCTCCCCTTGCTGCTTTTAATTTTGCTTCTCTTGTTAATCTTGTGTTTGAAGTTTCTCTATATTCTTCGCCATGTACTATCTGTAAGTTGAAGAGTTGTATTAATAACATTATTCCTACTATGTATACCACTACACTAATTATATTGTACCTTACCTTTTCGTTGCGTTGTTTTTGAACTTCCAATACTAATTGAGAGGGATATTTTGCTTATAACAGCCCCCTTCTCCTCCTTCCTTTAAAAATATCTTGTTAAAAACTGTTTTGTTTTAAATAAATTTTCTACCATGTATCCAATCTTTTGAAATATTGGATATATTATAATAACTAGTATGACATTGAAAAATACTTCTATTCCTAATATTTTAAGAAATGGCAATATTTCAAGCATTGCTTTCCATCTTATTATTTGAAATGCATATATTCCTATTTCATAAATTGCCGTGCTTACTGCTACAATTAACATAATTATAAGTCTGCTGTCTTTAGAAAAGTTCTTGTCTATGTATTCTGATAGTAAGCCTATTAGTCCTAGCATAATTCCTGAAATTCCTATTGATTTTCCTATTAGTAAGTCTAAATATATACCAAATAATAGTCCAAATACTAAACCTGATTTTTTTCCAATAAATAGCCCTATGAATATTACTAATATTATAAATAGATTTGGCATTACTCCTGCTATTGTAAACCATGTGAAAAAGTTTGCTTGTAAGAAATAAATAATAAAGAATGTAAGAATTATTCCTAAAATTGTAAGAAATTTTTTCAATAGTTCACCTGCTTTCTTTTAGTACTTAATTAGCTATTATTCTTCTTTTTCATTTGTAATAACTAATACTGTTTCTAATTTTTCAAAATCTACTGCTGTTTGAATATATGCATAACGATCAATACTGTTTTTTGTATTTACAATTTGTTTTATTGTTCCTATATGAATTCCCTTAGGATAAATTCCACCTAACCCAGATGTTTCAATATTATCATTTTCAAGCAAAGTGGCATCTGTAGGTATATATGTTGCTCTTAAAGTTGAATTGTCTTCTAATGTGCCATTTACAACGATTGCTTCTCTTGAAGTACTTATTAAACTGCTTATTGATGTTGATGTATCAATAATAGTTTGTACCTTGGCTGTATTTTCAGTTGTTGAAATAACATGACCTACTAAACCTTGGTCTGCAATAACTGCCATATCTGGCTTAATTCCATCTTTTTCTCCTATATTTATTACAATTGTTTTAGTGTAATTATTAATATCCCTGTTTATGATATAGGCTGGGATTGTTTGATATTCTGGATATTTATCCTTTAGATTAACATATTCTTTTAATGTATCATTTTCTGATTTTATAATTTCAAGTTCTCTTAATGATTGTTCTAATTCACTATTTTTCTTTTTTAAATCTTCATTTTCTGCTTTTAAGGTGTCCATTTCTACAAAGAAACTATCATTTCCGGCTATTTTATTTTTTAAATAAGTAAGCCCATTTTGTATTGGCATAACTATGCTATTAAATATATTTTCTAAGTAAGAAATTTCTTTGATGTCTGTATTTGATAAGATGACTACTAGTATTAAAATCACAATAGTTATAATGACTCCAATAATTCCGGTCTTTCTATTTTTATACATGTTTTACTCCCATCTTTTTGAATTTTCATAGGTTATTATTTATTAAACTTGCCTCTTTCTTGAGTTAGTTAATACTGCTCTTAGTTTTTCTAAGTCTTCTAAAGTTTTTTCAGCTCCTGTTGCTACACATTCTAATGGGTTGTCTGCCATGTAAACTGGCATTTGTGTTTTTTCAGATAATAATTGGTCGAAGTTTCTAAGTAAAGCTCCTCCTCCTGTTAATACAATTCCTTTTTCCATAATATCTGATGCAAGTTCTGGAGGTGTTTTCTCTAAAGTTTGTTTTATTAAATCTATAATCCTATCAACAGATTCTTGTATTGCTTCTTGTACTTGTGTTGATGTTATTGTATCTACTTTTGGAAGACCTGTTGCTAAATCCCTTCCTCTAATTTCTACACTTTCTTCTGTGACTAATGGTTTAGCACAGCCTATTTTTATTTTTACATTTTCTGCACTAGTTTCTCCTATTGCTAGATTTAATTCTCTTTTTACATAATTTATGATGTCTTGATTTAGTTCGTCTCCTGCTATTCTTAATGAGTTGCTAACTACAATACCTCCTAATGAGATTATTGCAACTTCAGTAGTTCCTCCTCCAATATCTACTACTATATTTCCAGCTGGCTCCGATACTTCTAAATTAGCACCTATTGCAGCTGCCATTGGCTCTTCTATTAAATATACTTCTTTTGCTCCTGCTTGTATGACTGATTCTTCAACAGCCCTTTCTTCTACTTCTGTAATACCTGATGGTACTCCTACTACTACTCTTGGCTTGTTTACTTTATATCTTTGACAAACTTTTTGTAACATAGTTTTTAGCATTAACTGAGTTGCTGTGTAGTCAGCTATTACACCATCTTTTAAAGGCCTTACTGCTTTAATTTCATCAGGTGTTCTTCCAAGCATTTCTTTTGCTTCGCTTCCTGTTGCTAATATTTCCCCTGTTTCTTTTTCAATAGCTACTACTGATGGCTCATTTAATACTATTCCTTTTTCTTTTATGGTTATAATAATATTGGCAGTACCTAAGTCTACACCTATATCTTTTGAATTCCATCCTAACAAACTCATGTTATTTCATTCTCCTTTTCTGCATTAAATATGTTTTTATACTGGTATATCGGTTGTCTCCAATGATGATATGATCTAATAATTGTATTCCTAATAGTTTTGAGGCTTGCTCCACTTTTTCAGTAAATTCGCAGTCTTGTATACTTGGCGTTGGATCTCCACTTGGGTGATTATGTATTATTATTATTTTTGGAGCTCCTTTTTTTATTGCTTCTACAAAAATATCTTTAGGAGTAACATTTACAGAGTTTGTTCCTCCTAATGATATATTTTGAATGTTAATAATCATATTTTGGGAATTTAATATTATCACTTTCACCATTTCTCTTTTTTCTGTTTTTAACTCATCCATTACTAAGCTCGCTATATCTTGTGGCTTTTTTATTTTTATTTTTGATAATTCCATTGGCCTAGATATTCTTTTGGCTAACTCACAAACAGCTTTTAACTGTATTGCTTTTACTTTTCCTATTCCACGAACTTTCATAAATTCTTCTATGGATAATTCTTGTAAAAACTTTAGATTGTTTTGTTTACAACCTTTTTCTTTAGCTAGTGAAAGTACCTTTTGAGCTAGCGTTATTGAACTTTCTTCTTTTGTGCCATTTTTTATAATAATCGCTAGTAATTCTGCATTGGATAGAGTATTTTCTCCATACATTTCCAGTTTTTCATAAGGTCTCTCTGAAATTGGGAGCTCTTTCATTTTTATAGCCATATTTTCCACCTTTCTTTTATAAAATAGCCCCCTAAAATAACTTTTGAATTAAATTTAAGCTAAGATTCAAATAAAGTTTTTCCCCCTACTCTTCTTTTTTATTCATTTGTTCTAAACTTTTTTATAGATAAAAATTGATAAGACAATTCCTATAATACTTGCAATATTTATTTTAAACATTAAACCAAAGGTTAATTTTATAACACTTAAATTTAGTTCTACTGGTGAAGTAAGACCAAATTCTTGGCCATATGCTAGCCATGATAAAAAATCAACATGTGATGCTAGCTCTCCTAATAACCCTCCTACTACAATTCCACATAAAATAAATAAAATTAATATCCATATACTTTTATCTCTAAATGCCATGATTTTTTCCTCCTTAGTAGCTCGTTTTTTTCTTCCATTTCATATGTTTGTATTATATACGCAAATCCCATTTTTTTCAAGATTATTGTAAGATTTTCCTTCAAAAGTGTTTTCTTTTTATTTATTTTATGTTATATTATTAATTAACTAAAAAGCAAATATCATAATTTTGTAATAATACTTTATGATATTAACATAATTAATTTTTTAGAACTAAAAAAATACACTAATAATTTTTAATTCCTTTTATAATTTTCCATATTTTGTTGGTTTCATTTATAGTATGAGAGTAGTATAATATTATTAAATAGGAATTAAATGTATTGGAGGAACTTGATGAAATTTGAGAAACTTAGTGAAAATAAAATTAGAATTACGTTAACAATGCAGGATTTAACTGATAAGCATATTGATTTTCATGCTTTTATGTCTAACACGATTGAATCTCAGGATATTTTGTTGGATATGTTAGATGAGGCAAAAAAAGAAATCGGATTTGACCCTGAGGACTCTAATCTTAAAATTGAAGCTCTTGCTATGGCAGATACTGATTTCATTTTTACTATCACTAAAATATGCCCTGAAGTTGAAAAAGAAAAAACTCCAAAGAAAAAGTTTACTATTAAGAGAAAAAGTTTAAATCCTTCTTCTGCACAGGCAATTTATTTATTTACTACTTTTGAAGATTTTTGTGGTTTTTTACAGTTTTTAAATAAGTCTAATTTATTTTTAAATGTAAATAAATTAGCAGATTCTATCGTTTTATATCTTTATAAAGATTATTATTATTTGCTAATTAACCATATTCATTCAGATGTTATGAATAAGATTAAATTTTATTCATCTATTACAGAATTTGCTAAATATGTTACTAATTCAAGAGTTTTTGCAAGTAAATTGGAAGAGTGTGGTACTTTAATTATGAAAAATAATGCTTTGGAAATTGGTTCTAAGCATTTTCTTTCAAAATAATTTATATAAGCAAAGAGTCTATATTAATTTATAGGCTCTTTATATTTATGTAAATAAAAATGTCAAAAAATATACCTAGCATCTAAGCTAGGTATTTATATTAATATACATAATTTTGTGGGTTTAAAATTACGCCATTCTTTCTAATTTCTAAATGTAGGTGTGGACCTGTTGCACGCCCTGTTGAACCAACCTTTGCAATTACTTGTCCTTGTGATACTTTTTGACCTTTTGAAACATTTAATTGACTGCAGTGTGCATAAAGTGTTTGAACTCCATTGCCATGTGAGATAAGAACCATATTTCCGTAGGAACCGCTACGCCCTGCTGATACTACTGTACCACTAGCAGCTGCTTTTATTGGTGTTCCATTTGATGCAGCTATGTCTAAACCTTTATGTGCGAAACTACGAATACTTTCTCTACTACCAAATCTTGATGTTATAATTCCTGATATTGGTCTTATAAAACTAACACCAAGACTTACTTTTTTACTTGAAGTTCCTGTTACTTTTCCTGATGAAGCACTTCCATATGATGAACTTGATGCTGTTTTTACTACTTTTTCTTTTGGTGCCTCATATAATTTTGAAACACATTTTTCTACTGATGTGAAACTCTTTGTTTGAGTATCATACTTTTCTACAATTCCAATGTCATTTTTATTTGTGCTATTTTTTTCTTTTAATTGTTTTACTACTTTTTCAGCATCTTCAAATGAGGATACATATACTTTTTCTTTTTTATCATCTGTAATAGCATAATATTTATAGTATTGTGTACCATTTTGAGTTACTTTTGTATAAATTTCTTCATCATTAGTAGTAATGTCTTTTTTTAGTAAACAAAGGGTGTAATCTGGTACGGAGTCTATTTGCCTAAATGCTATTCCTTCTTCTTTTTCACCTTCCATGTATTCGTTGATACTATTTTGTAATTCTGTTTTGTTTTCAGTATAACCAATTATTTCTCCATTTAGGGTTACTGCATAAGTAGGTTTGTAGAAAAAGGCTACGGCTCCTGTAATAAGAAAAGCTGATATTGTAGCTAATACAATTATTTTTACTGATGTTCTAAAGAACATTGCAAATTTTTTTAACGTACTAATTGTAAACACTCCTATCTTTTTTACTTATTTTATTTAATTCTTATATATTTTATCCCACTTTTATAAATTTTACAATACATTTTTCTATTTTTTTATATTTTTTACAAACTTACTTATAACTTCCTATATTACGGAAATATGTATTTTGAGCTGTTTTTGATTTTTTGAAAATCTATTTATGTATCCAATTTTATACTTCTTTCATTGATAACTGAACTTTTTGTCTTTCACTATCTATTCCTATTACTTTTACTTTTACGATATCTCCTACAGATACAACATCTGATGGATTTTTAACAAAACTATTGCTTAATTGTGAAATGTGTACTAAACCATCATGTTTTACTCCTATATCTACAAATGCTCCAAAGTCTGTTACATTTCTTACTGTACCACTTAGAACCATTCCTTCTATTAAGTCTTCAAATTTTAATACATCTGCCCTTAATATTTGTTTTGGCATTTCATCTCTTGGATCTCTACCTGGTTTTGATAATTCTTCTATGATGTCTTTTAATGTCATTTCTCCTACATCAAGTTCTTTAGCTGTTTGTGTAATCCTTACTTCTGCTAAACTTTGTCTTATTTCTTTTATTTTTTCTTTATCTAATAAGTCTTGTTTTTGATATCCTACTTTTTGTAATAATTTTTCTGCAATTTCATAACTTTCTGGGTGTACTGCTGTAATCTCTAATGGATTTTTTCCTCCTGGTATTCTAATGAACCCAGCGCATTGTTCATATGCTACTTTTCCCAATTTTGCTACTTTTAGTAATTCTTTTCTTTCTTTTAATTTTCCATTTTCATCTCTATATTTTACTATGTTATTTGCTATTGTTTTATTTATTCCTGAAACATATGATAAAAGTGATGGTGTTGCTGTGTTTACATCAACTCCAACTTCATTTACGGCATTTTCTACAACTCCTGTTAAACTTTCAGATAGTTTTGCTTGATTTACGTCATGCTGATATTGACCTACTCCTATTGCTTTTGGATCTATTTTTACAAGTTCAGCAAGTGGATCTTGTAATCTTCTAGCTATTGATATTGCTCCTCTTAATGATACATTTATATCTGGATATTCTTGTGTTGCAAGCTTTGATGCTGAATATACGGATGCTCCTGCTTCGCTTACAATTGCATAATGTACATCTTCTTTTATTTCTTTTATCATATCTGATACAAAACTTTCTGATTCTCTTGATGCTGTACCATTTCCTATTGCTATTATATTTACTTTGTATTTTGTGATTAGGTTTTTTAATTCTTTTTTTGCACCTTCTACATCATTTTGTGGCTCTGTTGGGTATACTGTTGTTGTTGCTAATAGCTTACCTGTTTCATCTATTACTGCTATTTTACATCCTGTACGATATGCTGGGTCAAATCCCATTACTGTATATCCTTTTAGTGGTGCTGCTAATAATAAAGGTTTCGCATTTTTTCCAAATACTTTTATTGCTTGCTCTTCTGCTTTTTCAGTTAAATCTGATCTTATTTCTCTGTCTATTGATGGTTCTATTAACCTTTCCCAACTGTCTATAATTGTTTCTTCTAATATTTGAGTAAATTGTGTTTTTCCTTTTATAACATCATGTTTTATATAATTTAAAATATCTTCTTCATCTTTTTCTAATTTTACTTTTAAGTATTCTTCTTTTTCTCCTCGATTTATTGCTAAAATTCTATGGCTTGGTATTCTATTTATTTTTTCTTGGAATTCATAATACATATTATATGCTGTTTTTTCTTCTGGTTTGGTAGCTTTTGTTACTATAAATCCATCGCGATAGCATCTTCTTTTTATTTGTTTTCTATATTCTGGATTGTCTGAAATCATTTCTGCGATAATGTCTTTTGCTCCTTGTATTGCTTCTGCAACATCTGCTACTATTTTATCTTTTGGAGTATCTTCTTTTATGTCTTCTGGTTTTGTTACATATTGTTTTGCTATTTCTTCTATTGGCTCAGTTTCTGTTTGTTCTATTATAATATTTGCTAATGGTTCCAAGCCTTTTGCTTTTGCTACAGTTGCTCTTGTTTTCTTCTTTTGTTTATAAGGTCTATAAATATCCTCTACTTCTGCTAATGTTTTGGCATTTTCTAAATTTTCTGTTATTTCTTCTGTTAGCTTTCCTTGGCTTTCTATGGATTTTTTTACTTCTTCTTTTCTTTCTTCTAAATTGCGAAGATATGTAAGCCTTTCTCCAAATTCTCTTAATGTTTCGTCTGAAAGCCCTCCTGTTACTTCTTTCCTATAACGTGCTATGAATGGAATGGTATTTCCTCCATCTATTAATTCTATAGTTTTAGTTACCTGCAATAATTTTATGTTTAATTCTTCTGCTATTCTATTTGCTATTCTTTCTTGTTTTTCCATGCATTTCCCTCCGTATTTTTTGTTCATTATATCATTATTTTGCCATTTTTCAAGACATTTTGGCTTTAAAAATGCACTTTTACAGTGCATTATATTTTTTTATAAGTTTATTATTTGTGTTATTTTTGGTTTGCTTGTAACTGCTCCCATTTTAAGTGTAAACATTACTTTTATGTTTGGATGTTCTGGTGTTATTACTATTTCTTCCTGTGAATTTCCTGACCATACATCAAAAGCTATTCTATGTTTTCCTATAGTTACTGGTACTTTTACTTCTTTTCCGTTTCCAACTCTTGCTACCAATATTCCATCCATAAATATATTTATGTCTACAATAGCTCCATAAAATTTGTTTTCTCTTGAAAAAATAATACTTCCCATATCAAATTTTACTGGTTCACCGCATTTATTACAAAATTTTTCATTTTCTGATAATTTATTTCCACATTTATTACAAAACATTCTTTTTTCCTCCTTTTTATTGATTATAACTTTTTTGAAAAAAAAATACTAGTAAAGATAAAAAAAATATTGTTTTTTGTAAATTTTTTATATATAATTTTTTTAGTTCTAGGAATTTACTTTTCTAATGTATTTTCTTTAGAATTAATTATACGAATATCTCAAATTTTTAATTAATTTGTTAATTCGTTTTTTTAATATTATATAAAGGAGGGGAAATTTTATGGGTATTGCAGCACTAATTGTAAGTATTATTGCTTTGCTAATCAGCTTAATTCCTATATTTGGAATTTTTGCTTGTATACCAGCATTAGTTTCATTTATTTTGTCAATTGTTGATATTGTTAAAAAAAGTAAAACTGGTGGCAAAAAGGGAGTTTCAATTGCAGGATTAATTATTTCAATCTTAGTACCTATTGTTGCAGTAGTTTGGAGTTTAGGATTAGGAATTGGTTTAGCTATTTACAATGAATCCCAAGATATTCTTGATGATTCTTTTAATGAGATTAATTCTATTGCATCTAATGTTGAAAGTAATAATAACTCTTTTGATTATTATTCAAATAATTTTAGAGAGGATTTATACAACTCTAATACTAACAGTTTATACAATAATTCTATGACTAATAGTGAAACATCAAATACCATTGGCAATACATTAACTAATGATGTTACTAATTCTGTTGATAATACTATTTCTAATTCATTAACAAACTCTGAAGCCAATAATGCTGTTACTGGTAATCAAGCAACTAATACTTCATCATTTTATGGAATTGATCAACCAGTTATAATTGATGGTGTAAAAACAACTTTATTAAGTTCAAATTTAGATTTTACTGATTATTTTTCTTATACAACTGTTGAAAGCGGATACAAAATTATAAAAGCAGATTTTGATTTTGAAAATACATCAGATACTTCAAAAACAGTATCTTCTTACCGTTTTAATTGTTATGCAGATAATTATTCTTGCTCTTCATTCTTTTCTACTAAAGATGCTACATTTACAGACAATATATCTGCTGGAATGAAGACAAAAGGTTCTGTTTATTTCAAGGTTCCTGCAAATGCTAAAGAAGTTGTACTTGAATATACTTCTTACGGAAACCGTGATTCAGTGAAATTTAAAGTTAAATAATCGAAAAAATGCACTTCATTTTATTTGAAGTGCATCTTTTTTATCATTTTGAATGCTAAATTTAAGATTTTATATTTATTCTACTCCTAAATATTCGTTATAAGTTACTTCTCTATCTATTGTTCCATTTTCTTTTATATCTATTATTCGATTCGCAACTGTTTGCATTAATTGGTGGTCATGTGATGTGAATAACATATTTCCTTTGAATTTTTTCATTCCTTCGTTCAATGCTGTAATTGATTCCATATCTAAGTGGTTTGTTGGTTCATCAAATATTAAAAAGTTTGCGCCTGATAGCATCATTTTAGAAAGTACACATCTAACTTTTTCTCCACCTGATAATACATTTACTTTTTTTAGAGCTTCTTCACCTGAGAATAACATTCTTCCTAAAAAGCTTCTTACATAAGTTTCATCTGGATCTTTTGAGTATTGTCTTAACCAATCTGTAATTGATTGATCTGATTCAAATAAGTAATTATTATCTTTTGGGAAATAATTATTTGTTATAGTAGTTCCCCATATAATTTCTCCCTCATCAGGTTCCATTTCTCCAGCAATTATTTGAAATAATACAGTTTTTGCATTTTCATTGTCTGCTAGAAATGCTATTTTATCATCTGCTTTCACATTAAATGATATATTATTTAATATTTTTTCTCCTGATATTGTTTTTGATATATTTTTTACTTGTAAGATTTCTTTTCCTGGCTCTCTGTCTGGTTTAAAATCTATGTATGGGTATCTTCTATTTGATGGTTTTATTTCATCTAATTCAATTTTTTCAAGTGATTTTTTTCGTGATGTTGCTTGTTTTGATTTTGATGCATTTGCACTGAATCTTGCTATAAATTCTTGTAATTCTTTAATTTTTTCTTCTTTCTTTTTGTTAGCTTCTTTCATTTGTTTTAGTGCAAGCTGACTTGATTCATACCAGAAATCATAATTTCCTGGATATACTTTTATTTTTCCAAAGTCAACATCTGCAATATGTGTACATACTTTGTTTAAAAAGTATCTGTCATGTGATACTACTATTACAGTGTTTTCAAAGTTTATGAGAAATTCTTCTAACCAACTTATACTTTTTAAATCTAGGTCGTTTGTTGGCTCGTCCAATAATAGTATGTCTGGATTTCCAAATAAAGCTTGTGCTAGAAGTACTTTTACTTTGTCTCTGGCTTCTAACTCACTCATTAGAGAATAATGTTTATCAGGTTCTATTCCTAAATCATTTAATAAAACTGCTCCATCTGCTTCGGCATTCCATCCATCTAATTCTGCAAATCGTTCTTCTAGTTTTGCTGCTTTCATTCCATCTTCTTCTGAGAAATCTGGTTTACTATAAATAGACTCTTTTTCTTTTATTATTTGGTATAGTTCACTATTTCCCATAATTACTGTGTCCATTACTGTAAATTCTTCAAATGCAAAGTGATCTTGTTTTAATACTGATATTCTTTCTGTTCTTTCTTTTGATACCTCTCCTTTGCTTGGTTCTATTTCTCCTGACAATACTTTTAAAAATGTAGATTTTCCAGAACCATTTGCTCCTATTATTCCATAACAACAACCTTTGTTGAATTTTATATTTACATCTTCAAATAAAGTTCTTTTTCCAAAACGGACTGTAACTCCTGTTGCAGTAAGCATTTTATTTCCTCCTTTATTTTTATATTTATTTACTTTTTAAATTTACGCAGTCTATTATATAATAAAATAGGATTTATTTCAATTGTTTTGAACTGTTTTTATTTTGCTATATAAAAAATTGTAAGCCCCTATTCTTTGGTCTTACAATTTTTATATGATTTTTATTTTTCAAATAATATTTTTATTGCCCATAGTCCAGATATACCAACTAATATATAAATAATTCTACTAATAATTGACATTGCTCCAAATATTGTGTCTACTAAATTAAAATTGAAAATTCCTACTAGCCCCCAGTTGATAGCACCTATAATAACTAATGCAAGTGCAATTTTATCTACAACTTTCATTTTGATATCCTCCTTTATTTGAATACAAAATAGTTTTCATTTTTAGTATATTCTTTTTATGTTTTTTTATTCTTTGTTTTGGAGGGATCTTTTTACTTTTTTGTCAATTTATGTAAATATATTTTGGTTTTATGTATATTATTTTAGCATATTTTTTCTGTTTAACCACCATGTTACAATTATTGTAATTATAATTGATATTATTAAAATTGTTGCAAATCCCCATGGTTTATTTTGCATTGGTACTGGCACATTCATTCCCCAGTAACTTGCTATCATTGTAGGTACTGACAATATAATTGTGATGGATGTTAATACTTTCATTACTCTATTTAAGTTATTTGAAATAATTGAAGCATATGCGTCCATTGTTCCATTTAAAATGTCACTATATATTTTTGCCATTTCTATTGCTTGCTTGTTTTCTACAATTGCGTCTTCTAATATATCTTCATCTTCTTCATATAGTTTTATTATTTTTCCGCGCATTGTTTTTTCCATGACTGCTTCATTTGATTTTAATGAAGTTGTAAAGTATACCAAACTTTTTTCTAGACTTAATAATTTTAATAATTCTTTATTTCTCATGGAATTTTTTAAGTCTGATTCTGCAATTTCTGTTTCTTTATTAATTTTTTTTAGCCAGTTTAAGTAATATGATGAATTGGTAAATAAAATTTGTAATAAAAATCTACTTTTTTTATATGTTATTACATTTCTCATTGTTCCTCTTGTAAAGTTTTGAATTACATCATTTTTCCTTAGAGATACTGTTATAAAATAGTCATCTCTTACTAATATAATTCCAACTGGCATTGTACTATATATTAATGTATCTCCTTCTTTTTCTCTTATTGGTACATCTACTACGAATAAAATAGTATCATCATCTTCTTCAAAATCAATTCTTGCTTTTTCTTCAAAGTCCAGTGCATCTCTTATGAAGTCTTCTTGTATATTTAAGTTTTTACATACTTCTTGTATTTCTTCTTCTGACGGGGCGACTAAATTAATCCAATTTCCCTTTTGATATTGCTTTGTTTTTGTTGTTTCGTTTGTTTTTAAGTCTGTGTTGTACATTTCTATCATTTCAATCACCCCATCTTTTATTTTTGTAACTTTATTCTACTACTTTGTAAAAAAAGTGGCAATACTTTTTTATTTGTCATTTTTTTCTATACTGTTACATAAATAAATTAATTTTACATATATAAACATAAGGAGGTAAAATTTATGTTTAAAAATTTTTATAAGAATATTGTTCCAACTAATTTAAGTTATAATTATTCTATTTTAATAAAAAATATTAATGACTTAAAAAGTATGTATTCTTTTTTAGAATTAGGAATTATTGGAGAAAGCGTACTTTTAAAAAAAATACCTTACATAAAAATAGGAGTTGGAAAAAGGGAAGTTTTATATCATGGTGGAATTCATGCTAAGGCATGAATAAAATAGTATCAGTTGTCCTATTTATGTTAATTTATCAAAATTCACTTTAAGCTTAAATTCTAAATTATTATTTCTATATATAATAATTTTATCTAAAATTTGTGCTAAAACTTCTTTTGATGGTGCTTCTGATTTAATAATTTCATCAAAATAATCTATTGCTTGCTTAATATTTTTTATATTTTCTTTTTGAGTTTTGTTTTCCATATTTCTTAGTGTTTCTGTTATTCCTATTATTTCATTTAATTTATATTGTGACATTGTTGAATATGTTTCTTCAATAATATTTTTTTCTTTTTCTGTTTTTACTTTAATCATTTCTTTAATTTTTTGTGTCTGTATTTGTCTATATTCTTGTCTAATTCTATCTAACTTAATCTTCAATTTTTCTTGATTATTTTGTGACTTTTTTCTAATTTTCTCTAAACTGATACTTTTGAAAAAGTCTTTATATTCCATTCTTACTAGTCTTAAAAATATTTTAAAATTTTCTAATATATACTGTTCTTCTACTGTATGATAAGTACATCTTGATTTTCTATATTTACTATAATTTAAACATTCATAGTATTTTTTTCCATTTCTCATATAACCAGTTGCTGAGGCTCCACAATCTCCACATTTTAAAAATCCACCAAATATATAATAGTTTTTTCCTTTTTTATAAAGGCTCGTACTTTCTGATCTTTGCTTTAAGATATTTTGGACTCTATCAAATTGTTCCTTGTCTATAATTGCCTCATGATGATTTTCAAACCTATAATTTTCTTCTTTTGGTAGAATTTTAACTTTTTTTCCGTGTATTCCCTGTACCTCTTTTTTATGAGTAACCAATATTCCTATATATGTTTCATCCCTTAAAATTTTGCTAATCATATCTGTTTCCCAATATTCTCTTATATTTCTTTGTATATCTCGTCCTCTTGTTTTTTTGAATCTTTCCGCTTCTACAATTGATGGAGTTTTAAAATCATATTCTTTATTTAATTTCACTGCTATTGCAGTCATTCCATATCCTTGTTCATATAAATCAAATATTGTTTGTACTGCTTCTCTAACTTCTTCATTTATTGTAAGTTTTCCCGCTTTTCCTTTAATATACCCATATTTTGGTCCCTGTATTATTGTTCCTATTTTCATTTTATTATTTAATGAATCTCTTACTTTTCTTGATGTATCTTTTACGTATCTTTCATTAAACCAGGTTTCTATACCAACTATATCATCATCATCTTTTAATAGATTAAATATACTTCCTCTTTGTTTTACTAATATTAGTTCTACTTCCTCTTCTTTCCATTTGTTTAAAATCATTTGTGCAATTCCATTATTTCTAGAAAGTCTTGATAAATCTTTCATTAGCACGATTGGCTTTTCTTTACTAGTATTTACTAAATTATATAGTTTATTGAATTCTGGCCTATCTTCTATTGCTAAATATCCTGAAATATTATCATCTATAAATGTGTTTGTAATTATTAACCCCTGTTGTTCTGCATAATCTTTTAAAATATCTATTTGTGTTTCAATGCTTCCATAATTTTTTCTATCTTCATCCCTGCTTATTCTTGCATATATATATACAACTTTATTTGCTTGTCTATCCATATAGCCCTACCTTCCATTAATAGCTACTAATTGTAACATTGTTTTTATTGATGGCATAATTTCATTTTTTCCATTTACAAACACAACAACTTTATCTTTTGTATTGGTTAGTTTTTTAATTTCTTCGCTATTTAACTCTTCATTTCCTATAAATATCTGCTTTATTGTTTCTTTCCCTAGGATAATATCGTACATTTTCATTTATGACACCTCTTTTAAATGTTATGCTGTAAGTGCTCTAATATGCTTTAAATACACAAAAGCAGTTTGATTAAATTTTAAGCAGGAAACTTAAAAATTTCCTGCTTTTAACTTATTTTAATTTTTCTCCAGTTATAATATACATATACAAATATTCATTAATAATTACATATAATTCACTTTTTTCGTTTTCTATTGCTTCATAATGAATTATGTTACTATTATTTTGTTCAGCTACATCAATTAAGTCATCTATACTATTAAGTTCCATTAATTTTAAATGATTAAAATTAGGTTTATTTGATACTGTAACTATTAAATCTTTATAATATTTTAATACATGATTAATATTGCTTTTATACATTTCTTTAGGTGATTTTTTTATAAATTTTTTCATTATTATAAATAATGCTAATGCAATTATCATGAATATTGCTGAAAGTATATAATATATTATTTTTGTTGCTGATGTTCCATCTGCATTTTGTGGCATAATTTCTTCACTTGTAATATTTTGATATTTTTCTTCTATGTTTGTTATTGTATTAGTTATAGGTATATCTAATTCAATATAATCATTTATTTTTTTATTATCTTCGAATCCCTGAATATTTATATTGTAGGATATATTAAAGTAAACTTTCAAAACAGCATCAATACTAATTCCGTATGTTTCCTCATATGAACGTGCTAAATTATTATAGTATTCATAATCTATATCTACTTTTTCATTTATCGAAAATTCTTTTTTATTAGTATTTGAACTTTTATTTTCTAAAATTGTAAATTCTCTATTCCATACTTCTTTTCCTTTATCATTATTATTTGCTACTGTTGCTACCATATTTGCTATAATATTATAGTTATAGTTTATATCTGTTTCTTTACTTCCATTAAAATCATACTTAAATTCTAATATAATTTTATCTATAGATTTTGAGGCATAATATAGGTCTTTTGGAAGACTTTTACTTGTGTAAAATTTATTTGGTTTTAATAAAACTTCATAGTTATCACTTTTTTGGGTCTCATAACTATATAGATATTGATTTTTTTCTTCATATTCTAAAGCAATTTTGAAAAAAATAATGCACAATATTATACAAATTATTATTCCCAAAATAAAAGGATAATTTTTATTTTTTTCACGATATTTTCTATATCTTCTTTTTTGGCTTCTCATATTGTCCCTCCTCTTTATAAAATATTTTCTCGTTATTGATGAAAATAATCATATAACCAAACTGACGGGTATCCAATATATTTTATATGAAAAACATATACACCTTTTATTTGCTCTATTTGTACTAAATCTGTATCTGGTGCATTGTTTTTATCTCCTTTTGTTTTATATAATACGTTGCCATCTACTTTTATTGTATTTATAACTCTATGTGCGATATTTTTGTCTTCCTTTGTATATACAATTATTGAATCTTTAGGAATATTGCTTAATTCGTAGTTATTAATTTTCTTAAAAATGACTACATCTCCTCGTTTATATGTTGGATCCATACTGTTTGATAGTATACATATTGGTTCATATTTGAATAATCCTAGCATAAAGCAAACTAATATGATTGCCAAAGCAAATGTAATTACATAATTAAATTTTTCTAAAAAATTTTCTTTTTTCTTTCTTATATCATCTCTTTCTTTTAAAAACTTATATTTAAACAATAAATACATAAAAATTGGTAATAATATGCTAGCCGATCCCATTACATACCAATCAACATTTGGCAAAATTGGCACTAATAGCAAAAATAGTCTTTCTAAAACTCTGTAACTGAGTGCAAATAAATACATATCTTTTAATATAAAATACGTATACATAATGTTGCAAATTATTATTGAAATAATATTTGAACATATATATCTGAATAACTCTTCTTTGTTTGATTGTAAGTCCAATAATATATTATAGTTGATTTGTAGAAGTATAATTAAAATTGTAATTATACAAATTAATAATTTATTATTTTTATTTTTTGTGACTACTACAATTCTTAAAGTTTCTATTCCGATAATTGGAATTACTTGAATTAAAATGTTCTTTATGATGGATATAATTTCATGACTATATGGTGTTTTAGAAAATCCATATATATGACCTAATGTTGTATATATTAAACTAGTTATAATTATAATAATTATAAAATATATTAATTGTCTTTTATTTACACTAAACCTAATCTTTACATTTCTTATTAAATATAGAAAAACTATTCCCCAATATATTGGGTTAATTATATTTGTGTAAAATATATGATCTTTTGTTATAAAATATATTGTTATAAGCAAATAAAAAAAAATTATTATTAATCCTTTATCTTTAATATATTTCATATTTTTCACCTTTTTCAAATTTATTATATTTCTGCTGCCAAAACTATATCTGGAATAAAATTTTTATCCTTTGCAATAACCATAATATAAATTGATGTTGTTGTATTTTTAGGTATTTGTATCCAAAAAGGTAATTCAAAGCTGGTATTAGTTTCGTTTATACACGTAATTTCACTTGGAGATACTTCTAACATTTTATTATCTTTTCCTAAATAAACATTTGCTCTAACTTTTATAAAATCATAGTCTGTGTCGTTAGTTATATCTATAATATATTGTCTTTCATTTTCAACTTCTGTTTTATATGATTTATCAAGAGTTACAGAAAAATTTGTTATTTGTATTTCAGATTCTTTTAGAGATAACAATGCTTCTCCATTTTTTATAATTTCTCCTTCTCTATTTAGTTCTGTTATAGTTCCTGATACTTTAATAGAATTTTCAATAAAATATTGTGCATATTCTTCTATTGTCATTTTATCTTCTACAGCTTCGCTTACTGTAAATATAATAGTTATTGTAACAGATCCACCAGGTTCAATCCTATTATCCCAATCAGTATTTTTTATAACTCTATATCCATCCTCTTTTTCTCCATATTCATATGATTGTGTTATGTTTCCATCGTCATATATCTTTATCTCCCAATTTTGACAAGTATTTTCAGAATTGTTGTGAACAATAATGTCATAAAAAAAAATATTTCCCATCTGTTCGGTGTTTACAAACTTTACATCTGGTTTCCATAATTTTTCTTCTTCAGAATTACTTACTATAGAAGATGTACCTGTTATATTCAAAACTGCATTTAAGATTGAGTAACCATTAGACATCCAAACAAATATTAACAAAATATTTAAGCAAATTATTAGTGCACTTTTTTTCTTTAAAAATTTTTTTATTAATCTTTTTCTCATATTGTCCCCCTTTTTAATTGATTTTCCCCTATAAAAGAGGAAAATCAATTAATTCTTGAGTGTCAAATTAGTCATTTTGAACATATTCTATAACTCCTATAATTTTTTTTGTTTTTATAGCTGGTACTTTTGTAGTTTCTTTGTTATATATAACTTGTACTTTACATGTGGTTTCTGTTCCCGCTTTTAATGAATAAGCGGGATTTGTTATTTTGTAGCTAATTGCTGGAGAACCGCTTTCGTCATCTGGCGTAAATTCTGCACTACTTAAAACAGCATCAATTGTTCCAGCATTTTTAATTGTTATTATATAGGTGATTGTATCTCCTGGCTTTTGCAATTTTGCATTAAAAATTGCTTTTGTATTAGAATACTTTGGTGTTCCTGCATCACAACCTGGGCTAATATTTTCAGTACTAATTCCAGTAATTTTTATATTCCACTCTCCTATGATTTTACTTTGTCCATTTATATTTAATTGTGTAGCAAATGTAGAATATGCTACAGCCATAGCAGTAATTATCATTAAAATTGTTATTATTATAATATTTCTAGAATTTCTCATAATTTAGTTCCTCCCTGTTTTTCAACATATTGTGTGCTACTATATTATATGTATTTATCTTATTTATGTTTACTGCTATATGAATGGTGCAACTGTTATATTCATACTAATGAATGGATTACTTCTGTTCTTTTAATGAAGTTTATTGAAGATTTTTGCATAGCCTATAGTTCAGATGAAAAAATATATGGATATTCACCTAGAGATTTATTTAATAGTACTTCTTTGTATATTGTTCCTATGGTAAACCCGGATGGAATTGATTTAGTAACTGGCAATTTAGATAAAAATGGATATGTTTATAAAAATTATATGACTTTAGCAAGTAATTATCCTGATATTCCTTTTCCCAATGGTTGGAAAGCAAATTTCAAAGGTGAAAGTTTGATTAACTTCCACCTCTATTGTCAAAGACAACAAGGTTCTGGGGTACCCAACTTGTAATCTTTGATTACTAGTTTGGTCAGGTTCTTATTTTGAAAATTAATGTAGTTTAAACTACATTTTCTTTATTATCTAAAATCTGTTCAATTGGAGTAAAGTTATCTATAGCTACTGCATTAACTAACTGTAATTCACTTTGTTCATAACAGTTAGTAAAATTTTCACTAATTGTATTTAATGGTGCAAAATTAAATGTAATAAATACATTTTTGTCTTTATCAATTTCAATTTTATCAACAAGTCTATATAGATATGATTTATCTATTTCTTTCATTTCTAAAAATTCATTTATTAACTTATTCATTTTATCATCATTATTTTTGTTTTTTTCTAATTGCTGTCCTTGTAAAGCTTGAAAATTGTCCATTAATTCAGACTTTTTTATATTTAATTCTTCTCTTTCTTTAATATATTTTTGAGATATTCTTATAAAATCAGACTCTGTTAATATTCCGTTTTAATTTATCTTCATATAATTCATCCATTATTCTGTTGTTTTCTATGATTTTAGTTTCTATAGTTTCTATTTGCTTTTTTACTGATGACAATAAATCTATCGTTTTATTTGCTACCTTTTTGTATGTTTCTTCAAGCATTGATTTATTGGCATAAATTTTGCAAACTTTTTTGATGACTTCTATTATTTGTTCTTCAAATTTATAGTAATTTAAATTTCTTGTATAACAACCTCTTTTTTTGTAACCTGTATCTACAATATATGGAATTTTAGGACGATTGCTATTGTGATTTACCTTTAATACAATTTGCATTTGCCATCCGACAATGTTTACAATAAATTAATCCTCGAAGCAAATAATCATATTGTTTTACAACTTTTTTTGCTCTTCCTTTATGTATTATTTGCACTTTTTCAAATACATCTTTATCAATAATTGCTTCATGTGTATTATTTACTCTAATGTGTTTTTCTTTTTCAACTTTACGAATTTTCTTTACTTTATAAGAAACGACAGACACTTTATTTTGAATGGTATTTCCAATATAAACTTCATTTTTTAACATATTGCATAATGTTGTTTCATTCCATTTAAAAGTTGTCTTTTTATCTTGAATAATACCTGTCTTTCTGTATCCAGAAGGACTTAAAATATGATTATCATTTAAATACTTAACAATTAATTTACTTCCAGTTCCATTTGCATACATTTCAAAAATTTTTCTTACTATATCTACAACATTTTCATCAACAACCAATTTATTTTTGTTAACTCCATCTTTTTTATACCCGATAAGCAGGTGTGCTACATAAATATTCTCCTTGTTTTTGTTTTTCTTTAAAAACACTTCTTATCTTTTTAGATATGTCTTTTGCATACATATCATTTAATATGGCTTTGAA
>CANQHC010000010.1 GCA_947623595.1 uncultured Clostridia bacterium
TAAGCTCTTTTAAAATCTATTAAAACTTTTTA
Organism: uncultured Clostridia bacterium; assembly: GCA_947623595.1. Classification (GTDB taxonomy): domain Bacteria; phylum Bacillota; class Clostridia; order TANB77; family CAG-508; genus CAG-273. Next base: position 33 of record CANQHC010000010.1, read on the forward strand.
GAATTTTTCAAATGTTCTATGCCAAAGGTTTCATTGTTGGGAATAATAATACATCTCTAATAGATGCAGAATCAGTAAGTAGCATAACAAGTCTATCAATTCCTATTCCTAGTCCACCTGTTGGAGGCATTCCATATTCTAAGGCTGTTACAAAATCATCATCCATCATATTAGCTTCTTCATCTCCAGCTTCTCTTGCTTCTACTTGTTTTTTAAATCTTTCATATTGGTCTATTGGATCATTTAATTCTGAATATGCATTTCCATATTCTCTTCCTCCAATAAATAATTCAAATCTTTCTGTTAAACGTGGATCTGATGGTTTTCTTTTAGTTAAAGGAGAAACTTCTACTGGATAATCATAAATAAATGTTGGTTGTACTAAAGTGTCTTCTACTTTTGCTTCAAATACTTGACTAATAATATCTCCTCTCGTTAGTTTTAATTCATCTAACTCTACATTTAGTTCTCTTGCTACTTTTATAGCTTGCTCATCTGTTTCAATTTCGTTAAAATCTATACCTGTTACTTCTTTAATTGCATCAATCATAGATATTCTTTTCCATGCAGGAGTCAAATCAATTTCGGTTCCTTGATAAGTTATTTTGGTTGTTCCTAGTACTTTTAAAGCAGCTCTTGATATAATTTCTTCTGTTATATCCATCATATCATGATAATCTTGATATGCAGCATATAACTCTACATTTGTAAATTCTGGATTATGTTTAATATCCATTCCTTCATTTCTAAACATTCTTCCCATTTCATATACTTTATCAAATCCACCAACAATTAATCTTTTTAAATATAATTCATTAGCAATTCTTAAATACATGTCTATGTCTAATGTATTATGATGTGTAATAAATGGTCTTGCATTTGCACCACCTGCTATAGTATTTAATATAGGTGTTTCTACTTCTAAATATCCTTTTTCATCTAATACATTTTTTACTTCTTTTAATATTTGAATTCTTTTTTTGAAAGTATCTTTTACTTCTGGATTTACTATTAAATCTACATATCTTTGACGATAACGTAAATCAGTATCTTTTAATCCATGAAATTTTTCTGGTAATGGTCTTAGTGATTTTGATAGAAGAGTCACCTCTTTAGCATGAATAGAAATTTCTCCTGTTTTTGTTTTAAATACAAAACCTGTAATTCCAATAATATCTCCAATATCATCTTCTTTAAATTGTTTATAGCTTTCTTCTCCTAATTCATTAATACTAACATAGCTCTGTATTTTTCCCTGTTCATCTTGTATATGACAAAAAGAGGCTTTGCCCATGATTCTTTTTGCCATCATTCTACCAGCAATTGTAACATCTTTTCCCTCTAATTCTTCATAATTATCTTTAATTTGTTTACTATTATGGGTTGTTACAAATTTCGTAATTTGAAATGGATCTTTCCCATCCTCTTGAAGTTTTGCTAGTTTTTCTCTTCTTACTTTCATTAATTGATTTAAGTCTAATTCTTGTTCTTGATTGCTATTTTCATTTTCTTCCATAAGCAATCCTCCCTTTCTTTTAATTTTAACGCTATTATTATATATCATAACTTATAATATGTAAAGTAGAAAATGAAGAGAGCAACTTGCCCTCTTCATTTACTCACGAATGACAATTATACACTACCATTTATTGTACACATATACAGTCAAAGTATCATTGGGATTTTTTGTTTTCCAATTATCAACAGCATAAGTAGACTCTATTTCTTTTTTTCTTGTAACAGTACCTATATAAAATGCCGTTATTCCTTTATCAGGTTCTAATACATTTCCGCTAAGAAACTCTCTAGCATTTCTAATGCATTGTTCATCAGGTTCACGCCAAAAACTTCCTCCCGGTGCCACACATCCAAATTGATATTTCCCTTTATACTTAAAAAACAAAGCACTTTTCAAGTCTCCATCTCCATTGGATACTTGTGGATCAAAAGCTCTTACTACTGCGACACGGAAGTTTGCTTGTTGTGATTCGTCAGTACCTCCTCTAGCTTCACTCATAGCCAAATGTGAAAGAAGATATACATTATCTTCAAAGCTTCCTTTTAGATATGGAATCAATTCCACAATCTTTGCATTCGGATCAGCCAAAATTTCTTCCAAAGGCCTTTGAGTAGTACTAGTTTCTTCATTCACTGGAATAGTTACACTTTCATCTTGGAGTAGACCTTCATTGTTAGAAATTGCTAAACTATCTTCTTCTAATATTCTTTTTGTTTCACTTTCATCAATTTCAGACTTTTCTGAAGGCGTTAAATTTACCTCTTCTGTTTCTTCCATACCTGACAATACTTCATCTTTTTTTATTAATTTAAAATCTTCTATCTTGTCATTGTCATATTCTGCAGTAAACATTTGAGTACGTTTCTCAATTACTTCATTAAAGTCATCAATAATATCTACTTTGCTTATGCTTTCTTGGTTTTGTTCAAAAGAAATTGTTTTTGGCATTACAGCCATATTTTTTGCTTTAACATTGTTGGTAGCCACCCACCATAAGCAGGCAACTGAGATTACTGTAAAAGTAATCATTTGAATAATTTCTTTCTTCCTTTGTTGCATAATTTTGCCATTCTCCTTTTTTTCTTGGCACTATAGTACCAATTGATAAAGCATTCGCTTTTTTATTATATCATATGATTAATATTTTTTCAAGCTTTGCTTGTGTTTCTAAGGTTTTGCGTTTCCAGCATTATGTTAATTCTTTTTTTACGTATTCTAATTACATCTTTTCACTTAGATTTATTACTTTTTCTTATTATATATTTTTAATTTTCTCTATTATTTATCCAGCTTTTCTTAATTCTTTAGCATGTTCCTTTGCTATTTGCGTAATATTTCCTGAAGAAATACGAGCAATTTCCTCTATAACCTCTTCTTCTGTTAATTTTTTAATATGTGTATATGTTTTTTCTCCTTCTATTTTTTTACTTATGAAATAATTATAATCCCCTTTAGCAGTAATTGATGCTGAATGTGTAATACATAAAACTTGTTCTTTACTAGATATCTGTTTAAGTTTTTCTCCAACTGCTTTAGAAGCCTTTCCACTCATGCCAGTATCGATTTCATCAAACACTAAGGTAGAAACTTTGTCTACACTAGCAAGTACAGTTTTAATTGCTAACATAATACGTGACATTTCTCCTCCTGAAGCAATTTTTACAAGAGGCTTTACTTCTTCTCCTACATTAGTACAAACAAAAAACTCAATTTTATCTAATCCATTTTGATTAAAATTGTTTTCACTTATTTCATCTATTTGTACTGAAAATTTAGCATTGTTCATTTCTAAATTTGCTAATTCACAATTTATTTTTTTTGAAAGCTTTAGACTTTGTGTTTTTCGCTCTTCTCTCATTTCTTTTGCTAATATTAACATTTGCTTTTCTAATTCTGTTAACTCTGTTTTTAATTTTTTATTTACTTGTTCTATATTTTGTATTTTATTTATTTCATCATCTATATTGGATTGATATTCTAATATAGCTTGTATACTATTTCCATATTTTCTTTTTAGAGAATAAATTAAATCCAATCTATTTTCCACCTCATTCTGCGTTTGTCCATCAAACTCGGTCTCATCTTTCATATAGGAAATATCTCTTGCCATTTCTTGAATATCATAATAAATACTTTTTAAATTTGCTAATTTTTCTTTATAAATATCTCCACAGTCCTCTATTTTTTCTAAATTTCTAATACAATTACTAATACTACTAACTATATTTTCATTTAATTCTATATCTATAGAGTTCATGCAATTTTGTAACTTTTCTGCATTATGCATCATTTTACTTTTTTCTTCTAGTTCTTCTTCTTCTCCTAACTTTAATTTTGCCATTTGAATTTCATTAAATTGATAATTCAAAAGATCTAGCTTTCTTGCTTTTTCCTGTTCATCTCCATAGTTATTTTTCAATTCTTGTTTTATTTTATTATATTGTTGATATAGATTTTGATATTTTTCTTTCTTATCTTGTAATTTTTCTCCAATAAATCTATCTAAATAAAGAATATGCTCGGCTGGATTTAATAATAATTGATTATCATGTTGGGCATGAATTTCTATCAATTGGCTCATAGTTTCTCTTAATTCATTAACGGTTACTAACCTACCATTTATTTTGCATGAACTCCTACCATTTGTATGAACTTCCCTTGATACTATTATATTTCCATCCATTGCAATACCATTTTCTGGGCAGTAAATATTAGCTTCAATATATGAAAATTCTTCTCCTTTTCTAATCATATCTTTTGAAAACCTTCCTCCTGCAATAATAGCAATTGAACCTATAATTAAGGTTTTACCTGCGCCTGTTTCACCTGTTAATATATTAAGCCCTTCATTAAAATCAACAGTTAAATCATCTATAATACCTACGTTTTTTATATGTAATGTAGTAATCATATAACACACTCCTTATACAAATTTTTGTTTGTACATCGTTATTATATACCAAATTTTTGTTTTGTCAATTATTTTTATTATTTTTTTATATTTTATTATTTTTTTATATTTTATTATTTTTTTATATTTTATTATTTTTTATATTTTTTGCTAATATACTTCATCACCCCTCTTTATTAATCATCATAAACCTAACGTCAATAAGTAGAAAAAATTAAAGTAAAAAAGTGCAAATAAACTCTAAAAAAATAGTCATCAATTAATAAATCAAAAAAACACTGAAAAACCAGTGCTTTTTTTCTTTTATTAATATATTTTATTATTAGTTTTTACAATCTTCTGTGCAAATTCGGCTACATCTTTTAAATCATTTTCATTTGGTCTTTTTCTATATAATATTCCCAATGCTCCTTTGCAGTGAAATTCTTCATCTCCAATAGGAATATCTTTCTCATTTAATAATTTTTTTACTTTCTTTGAAATTTTCGCAGTACTAAAATTAATAACTTTTCCAACTTTTATTCTTATATCTTCTATAAAATTCTTTACATTTTCATCAATTCTACCACAATAATCAGAACTTCCTAAAAATAATATATCCACATCTTCCATAAGTAATGCATCTGTTGTTTTAGCTTCAACACCAACTGCTCTTGCAATTGCTTCTGCTAATTTTTTAGTATTTCCTCTTCTTGAAAAATATCTAACTTCAATTTTCATATTATTCTCTCCAAACTACATATTATATACTCTTTGTAATAAATTTTAATTTTTTCATTCATAATTGCTGTTCATTAGATTTTTTTTATAAAAAATATATGCAATTTTCTCGATCAATGTATGAAACTTTATATACAAATTAATAAAATATAGAGCTACCAAATTCTACCATTGTTGCTCTATATTTTTTTGGTGACCCCTACGGGAATCGAACCCATGATTCAGCCTTGAGAGGGCTGCGTCTTAACCGCTTGACCAAGGGGCCTTGTTTCTAAATTACTTTATTAATAATACCATATTTCTAATAGTTTAGTCAATTACTTTGTAACTTTTTACAATACTTTTTTCAATATAAAATTTAATCTTTCATATTGATTAGTTAAATATAAATATCCTATTAAAGCTTCAAATGCAGTGGCATACCTGTATTCATGTAAACTAGCATTCTTAGCGATATGATGTGTTTGAGTATTTCTTCCTCTTCTGACTATTTCTAATTCTTCTTGAGTCAAATCATTTTCTATTTTTCTTAAAATATCTGCTTGTGCTTTTGCCTTCACATATTTTATTGCTTCTGTATGTAATTTATGTGGTTTTAAGTCTGTATTATTAACAAGCTGTGTACGAATATATAATTCGTATACTGCATCTCCAACATAGGCCCATGTAATAGGCGATATTTGATTTATTTCTTCTTCTCCTTTTATACATTTTAATTTTTCCATTTTTACCCCTTTTCTAAAGTAATTTTTCCTAATTTACCACTTCTAAAATCTTCTAATAAAATTGTTGCAACCCTTTCTTGGTTTATTTCTCCTCCAGAAATAATTGCTCCCCTCTTCTTACCTATTAAATTCATTATTTCTAACACTTTTTCATTCTCTTGTAATTCTTTATTATCCATAATGTCTTTTATCTCACCTTCGCTTAATTTATATCTTTCTATTAAATTAGGCATATATTCTCTTGTTAATTTTTTTAATAGTTCAAAACCTATCTCAATTGTTTGTAAAACATCATCTTTTATTGTTCCTGTATATGCTAAGTTTAAAGCTATATTTTGAGAGTCTAGTTTAGGCCATAACACTCCTGGTGTATCTAGCAACTCTATTTGATTTGATAACTTAATCCATTGTTTTTGTCTTGTAACTCCTGGTTTATTTCCAACTTGTGCAGTATTTCTTTTAGCTAATCTATTAATAAATGACGACTTTCCAACATTAGGAATTCCTAAGATTATCATTCGTATTGACTTACCAACTCTTCCCTGCCTATTATATTTCTCATTAGAATATACTTGAGGTATTTTCTGCATTACTTCTGAAATTCCTTTACCTGAAACAGAATCTACTAAAATCGCTGGTATTCCTTGTTTTTCAAAATTTTCTACCCATTTTTTATTTTCTTTTTCACAAGACAAATCACATTTATTTAAAATAACAATCCTCATTTTATCTTTTATTATTTCTTTAATATCTGGATTTTGGCTGGAAAGTGGAATTCTAGCATCTAATATCTCCACAACAATATCAATTAATTTCAAATCTTCTATTATTTGTCTTCTAGTTTTGGCCATATGACCAGGATACCATGATATCGCTACTTTTGAAAACTTTTTTGAGTCATCTATATTATTGTTTAATTCACTATTTTTTCTTTGCATTTCTTCACCTACTTTTTATTATTTACATATTTTTTTGATTTTTTGCCTGTAAATTTTTATATTTCAAATTTTATTCTTAAATATTCACATTACTTATAAAATATATTATTTTTTACTGCAACTAAAATTAATTAATATACCTTTTGCTTCATATCCTGCGTTAATGTAAGCTTTATTTGATGGAATATAGTTATAATCAGTATATAACAATGGAACTAATCCTTTATCTAAAATATCATTAGTCATAATGTATATTAAATTAGCAGCATATCCTTTTCTTCTTTCTTGGACAGGTGTATATACATGATTAATTTTTGCCTGTTCTTCTGTTATACTATAACTTGCCATACAAACTATTTTGCTTTCTGAATTTCTTAATATGTAAAATTTATCATCAGAAATAAATTCTTCAGCATCTTTTTCTGCTTGTTCCATTGTAATTGGACTAACTCCATTCATTTCAATATTATCATCATACCAATATTTGGCTAATACTTTACTATCACTTTCTGTAGCTTTTGATAAAGTTCCATCACATGTTTTAGGTACTTTTGTTTTATTACATATTAAAAATCCCATTTCAAAGTAATCATCATTATTTAGGTTTTCAAAATTTCTTTCTACCAACAAATCGTATAATTCTTTTTTACATGTAAATTTATCTCTATCATTGTCTGTTAAATATATTTTAATTAATTCTTCAATTTCTTCTATTTTAGAATTATCTAAATTATCAATTGTCCATATCCATGTAGGTAAATTCTTAGAACCTCTACAAAAAATGTAGCTTTCTTCATCACTATAAAGCTCTAGTTCCGGACTTGGTAAATTTTTAAATATTAAATTGAATTTATATTTATCTTTTTGAAACTCTTGACTCATAAAAATTTTGTTATTTGGTTTAATTTCCTTGAACATATTTTTTCATTCCTTTACATATTATCTTTTTATCTCATCATAACTTTTCTAATTTTCACTTCTTAACTTTGATATTAATATATCTGCATTTTTATAAGTTATTGAATTTTCTCCATATCTATTTTTAATATCTTCTAGTCTTTTTGTATAACCTATATCATTACCATATCTATCAATTTGCATGTCTGCTTTATTCAATATTTGTAAAAATAATGATGAGTATTGTGTATTTATATCTCCATGATAATAAACTTCTTTCCAATATTTATAATTATTTCTTTTTAATATTTCTCCGCCTATATGTTCATGACCTAAATTATTTCCATACTCATAACCAATATCATGATTCAATCCTAACACAAATAAATCTTGTAATTCATTATCATTTAGATTATATTCTTTTCCTATTTCAATCATTTTTCTAGCGACTGCTAAACTGTGTCTTAATCTAGCTTCATCCATATTTTTCTCCATAATTATCTTTTTCATCAGATATTTAATAATCCTTTAATCTGAAAGTGAGTATTTTAAATGCTTCCAATATTTTAACACAAAAGCAAGCAATTTTCAAATAATTGCTTGCTTAATATAATTTATATTATTTTCATTCATGTAACTTACTATTAGCATATCCTTCATTTATAGCTTTATTGCAATCATCTTCTATTAATTTTGCTATTTCTTCTGCTGATTTTTCGCCATATAATAATTCTTTAATATCCTTATAAAATACTTCTCTTACTTTTCTCCAGGCAGGTGCATTTCCTGTAAAATTCCATCCTGAATCATTATTGTCTATGTATTTTTGTTTACTTTTTAGCTCATCTGCATATTTTATTGCAATTTTATTACTACATGGTATTGCACCAGCTGAATACTCTAAATATTCTTCATTTTCATATACAAATTTTATAAAATCTTTTGCAACTTTTAATCTTTGTTCATCTCCATTATCAAATACCTCGAATCCCGTCAAGAAAGTTGTATTAAAACCTTTTCCATCTATTGAAGGAAAATTTACATGTCCATAGTCAAAATCTACTTTGCTAATTGTTGCATCCAATACTGCATTATTTATATAAATAGCTAATTGACCATTCATAAATAAATCATAACAATCATTAATTTCTATATTTTCTGCATTAGCAGGAAAATATCCTTTTTTATTACAATCCATCAACCATTGTACAGCTTTTATTCCTTCAGGAGTTGTTAATTTCACTCTTCCATTTTCATCAAAGAACGTACTTCCTCTGCTACGAAGAAGAGTTATAACATGTGTATCTCCCATTTCATTTTTTCCAAACATTAACATTGGATATGTATTATTAGGTAATTTTTTGTGCAATGTTTCAAGAATTTTATCCCAATCATCTAAAGACCAATTCTGAATCACATCTTTATCTGTTATATATTTATCAAGACCTACTTGTTTGAATAAATTTTTATTATAACATAGAGTATTTTGCATACCTGTATATGGCATCATGTATGTTTTATTATTTATTTTACTAATATCCCAGTAACTACTTTCTATGTCATTTCTGATTTCTTCTGAAATTATATCATCTAATGGAACAACATTTCCTGTATGAACATAGGTTGACATATTAAAATATTCTTCAAATAAAATGTCTGTAGCGTTTTGTGTTCCAAAGCATCCTATTATTTGCTCATCTTCCTCTGCTTTTGCAAACTGGATAACTTGTATATTAACATTTGCATCTTTATATTGTTCTTCAAATGCTGTAGCTAACTTTTTTACAAAAGTATATGAATCATTTATTTCTTTATCTTTGTATGTGGTCATTTGTAATACTGGAGTTTTTATGATTAGATTAATTTCCGGCTTCTGCTCCAATTTATCATCATTATTAGTGTTATTATTATTTATATAAAAATATCCACCTATTAATATTACTGCTAATATTATAAAAACTATAAAGATTATAATTGTTTTTTTACTCATAATTTTTGCTCCTTTCTACTTTAAAATTTTTTCCAGCTCCTCTATTAGTTTTTGAACGTCAATTGGTTTTGCTAAATGACCATTCATTCCTGCTTCTTTAGCTGCCTTTTTATCTTCTTCAAAAGCATTTGCTGTCATTGCCAAAATAGGAATATTAGCAATTTGCTTATTTTTAAATTTACGAATTATTTTTGTTGCTTCATAACCATTCATAATTGGCATTTGAATATCCATTAATACAAGATCAAAATATCCTGGTTTTGACTTTTCTAGAATATCACAAGCTTCTTTTCCATTTTCAGCATTTTCAACTATAAAGCCAAAGTCTTGTAAATATTCTGTGGCTATTTCTCTGTTCATCATATTATCTTCAACAAGAAGAATTCTCTTTCCTGAGAAATCAATTTTTTCTTCTTTATTTTCTTCCTCTTTCTTTATACCAGTAACTTTTAATAATATTCTTCTTAAATCAGATGGAAATATTGGCTTACTAATGAAATCTGTAACCCCTGCTTCTCTAGCTTCATTTTCAATTTCTCCCCAGTCATATGCTGAAAGCATAATAATAGGAGCTTGATTTCCTACAATTTTGCGAATACGTCTTGCTGTTTCAATACCATTTATATCTTGCATTAACCAGTCTATCATATAGATTTGATATTGTTCTTTCATTTGTTGTGCTTCTTTTGTTCTGACAATTGCTTCTTTTCCATACATTGTCCATTCAGATTTTAGACCAAGTTGCCTTAACATATGAGCAATGCTCTGGCAAGAATTTAGGTCATCATCAACAACTAATGCATGAACTCCATTTAGCTCAGGTATCGTTTCTATTTCTTTATGAGCCTGTTGTAATTTTAATTCTAATGTAACAATAAACTCTGTTCCCTTTCCTACTTCACTCTCTACTCTGATATCTCCTCCCATCATATCTACAATATTTTTAGTAATTGCCATTCCAAGTCCGGTTCCTTGAATACCACTTACTGTTGAATTACGTTCTCTTGCAAATGGCTCAAAAATTTCTTTCAAAAATTCCTTACTAATTCCAATTCCATTATCTTTTACTCTAAATTCATAAATTCCATACCCTTTTTTTTGCATTGGCTTTTGTATAATACGAACAGAAATAGTTCCTCCTGGCTCTGTAAACTTAATTGAATTTGATAATAAATTAATTAATATTTGGTTTACTCTTAACTTATCACAATAAATATTTTCATCAGTTACATCTACTGTATCTATAACGAATTCCATTTGCTTTGCACTTACATCTGCTTGTACAATATTTCTAATGCCATGAAGTATGTCTGCAAGGTTTTCTTCTTTTTCTTCTATTTTTACTTTTCCAGACTCTATTCTGCTCATATCTAGTACATCATTTATTAAAGAAAGTAAGTGATTTGAAGATTGCGTGATTTTATCCAAATAATCTACTACACGTTCCTTATTAGCTATATGAGTTTTAGCAAGTGATGTAAAACCAATTATAGCATTCATAGGAGTACGAATATCATGGGACATATTATTTAAAAATGTAGTTTTAGCTTTACTTGCTTGTTCAGCTAATGCAAGTGCTTCTTCTAATTCATCTCTATGCTTTATTTCAAAATTCATAGCACTTCGTTGTGAACGATTTCTAAACACCATAATAATAACAATGATTATGGTTATTAATACTACCGCAAGCAATATTGTTAACATATTTAACATGTCACTACTTTGCTCTTTATATATAGATAGAGGTACTGACATAATACAATACCAGTCAACATCTTTCATTGGAGTACACACCATGATACGCTCTTGTCCATCCAATACATATTCTAAAGAAAAACTTTCTTTTGCATTTATTTTCTTTCGTACTTCTTCTATTGTTAAGCCTCCTCCAAGTTTTTCTTTTCCTATTACTGTATAAAAGTCATCCCTTTCAAACAAACTATTATTATTATACACTGATACTAAATAAAAACCATCTTTATCAATAACACTACTATAACCTTCTCCACCATAGCTTTCAATTTTTAATTCGTCCTTTAAATTTCCAATTTCATAGTACCCAACTGCATAAATAAAATGATTACCTTCAATTGTAAAAGGTTCGATTTTTGCTCCTAATAATAGCATTTCCTTTCTTGTGTCTGTTGCTGAATTTTTACTATCATCCATTCTTTCTGCAAATCTATCTCTTGATGAATTTTTACATACTTCAAGTAATTGTTGATTATCTTTTATGGCATAAGTACTACTAAATGCTTTTCCAGTATCTGTTAATAAAATAATTTCTACACTTTTTACAGTTTCTGTTTTTATATTCAATTGTTTTAACATCTGGGCAGTATTTTCAAACTTATCCTGCCTTAATTCTTTTGCAATACCTTCTATTTCCGACCATCTATGGTCTAGCCCAGAAACAATTGACTTTTCATCATGTTTTGATATTTCTCTCATACTATGAATAGAACTTTGAACAATCTTATCTGTAAGAAGTGCTGAAAATATTTGGTATGCCAAATAAATAGCTATTACTGTAATAATTGTTACAATAAATATAATAAAATTACTTCTTTTAATTTCTTTTGCTCTTTCTTTAATATTTCTATCCATTTTATTTTTTACTTTTTCTTTATTATTTACATTCAAATCTAAATCCTCCTCTTTAGATTTTTTCATTTATAAAAAACTAATATTAACTTATAATAATTGTAAAAAAAAGTCAATAAAATTTACCTACTATTTGTTAAAAATGAAATTATATGTTTTTTGTGTAGCTTTTCCATCACATGCTGACATAAATTTTTTACGGAATGTATTTCTTTTATCTCTATTCATATTAGGTTGCTTTATACATTTTATAAGCTCATCTAAATTAGTTGCAATATCCCCAAAAACATATTCATCAAACTCATAGTATAGTCCACGTTCTTCTTTATATTTTTCTAAATCATACGTATAATATATAATTGGCTTATTTAATAGTACATAATCAAAGATAACTGAAGAGTAATCTGTTATTAATATATCAGCTATAATTAATAAATCATTTATATCACGTTCTTTTGAAAAGTCATAAATAAATCCTTCATAACCAGAAACATCAAATTCTAAATCTCCACGATCTATTTTATTATAAATAGCCGGATGCCATTTAATTATAAATGCATAGTCATTACCTAATTTTTCTTTTAATTTTTTTAAGTCTAATTCATCGAAATCATAATATGCCTTTGGTAATGAAGTTCCACGATATGTTGGTGCAAAAATAACTATCTTTTTATTCTTGAGATTAGGATATTTTTGAAAAAAACTTTTTCCTTACATTTTCTTTATATGTTTTATCTAATAAACAATCTGTTCTAGGGAAACCTGTTGCTTTAATATCTTTTATATTCATGCCGAATCCTTCTGCAAAACACCAACGAATATCTTCTGCTGTAACAATTGCTTTGGTATAATTTCTATGCATTAAATATTTACTTGTTTTTTTAGAACGATCCAATCTACTATATCCAAAAGTTTTAAAAGCTCCTGGACCGTGCCATAGCTGAATTATTTCTTGCTTTTTTCTTCTTTTCATCATGCTTATAGATTTAGACCAATCATCTAAAAGAATATATTTAGAAGTGGTTATATGATAAATTAGTTGTAATTTTTCTTTTAATTTTCTTCTACAATATCTATTTGGTTTTAATAATAAAATCTTTTCATACTTTTTATTTGATACATTATCATAAATACATTTTAAGTTTGCTCCTAGCTCAGCCCTTTGATCAGACAAAAATAAAACTTTATTGTTTTTTATTGGAAAAATCATAAACATATAGTTAAACATTTTAAATGATACCAATCTTATTACTTTTTTTATTTTCATAATTTACTCCATCTTTTACTACAAATATTTAATATTTTTTTTATTATATCATATCTTATTTTTTTTCAAAGTAAATAATTGATTTTTATTTTATAAAATTTATGAATTGAAAATTGTAAAAAAATTATGGACTAATTATTTTATAAGAGCAAATAAAATACCTCAACAATTAGATTTTTTTCTAATTGTTGAGGCTATTCTATCTAGTTAACTTTCTATTTTTTATATGTAAAGCTATATACATTTGACCAAGCTCCTTGAGTACCATTAGACATATATGCTCTAACCTTTACCTGATAATTTTTTGTTCCCCAATTATTTACATATACTTTTTGTTTTGTAGAAGTTGTTTTATATGTTTTTCCTCCTACTGATACTTCATATCCTGATACTCCACTTACTTTATTCCAAGTAATCATTACATATGCTCCACCTTGTTTATCTGAACCAGTTGTATGTTTTACACCAGTTACTTGTGGTATTGCTGTTGTAGCACTCTTTATATCTGAATATAATCCTATTATTGTTTTTCCTTTACTATTTACTGTATATGCTGCCACTTGTATTCTACAAGTTGTTCCATATTCTGATAGAGTTATTGCTTTAGCATTGGCTGCACTATCAATAGTATAGTTTTTATTACCTACTACATATATAATTTTATATCCTTTTGCTCCATTTACTCTATTCCAACTAACATTTATTATTTTTCCATTAACCTTTGTTGTAACTCCAGTTACTTTCTGTGGTACTCCACTAAATGTATTTACTGCTGAATATTCACCATATACTTGCTTTCCTTGACTATCATTTTTATATGCTCTTACTCTTACTTTATAGTCTCCATTTAGTTTTGTAACATTAGCTATTGTTGTAGTTGTTTTCTGTGTTATTTGGTAATTTTCCTTTTCTTTTCCTCCAGGTTCTGTAAAAGCAATCGTGTAGCCTGATGCTCCACTTACTGGAGTCCACTCTAATACTACTGATGTTTTAACTATCAATGATGATACATAAGTTACTTTTCCAGGCTTTGTAACAGTTGTACTAGGTTTTGTACTTGTACTAGGTTTTGTAGACGTACTAGGTTTTGTAGATGTACTAGGTTTTGTACTTGTGCTAGGGCTAGTATTATTTGTACTAGGTTTTGTATTATTATTATTTGTATTATTATTTTGGCTTGTACTTGCACTTGAATTTTTATTTTCTGGTCTAAATTTAACTTCTGATGAGTAATCTCCATATATTTTATTTCCATTTGAATCTAATGTATAAGCTCTTACTTTTAATCTATGATCATATTGTGTATCTGTAAATCCACTAATATTTCTACTTGTCTGAGTAGTTGTATAATATAATTCTGGCATTCCTGGAATATTTAAGCATAATTCATATCCATCTGCTCCACTTACTTTATTCCAACTAAATGATGCAACATCTTTATTTACAGTTACTTTTAATCCTGTTACTTTTGCTGGCTTTGTTGCTACTTTTTGAGGTCTAAACTTCACTTCTGATGAGTAATCTCCATATATTTTATTTCCATTTTTATCTAAATTATAAGCTCTTACTTTTAATCTATGGTCATACTGTGTATCTGTAAATCCACTAATATTTCTACTTGTTTGAGTAGTGGTATAATACAATTCTGGCATTCCTGGAATATTTAAACATAATTCATATCCAGCTACTCCACTTATTTTATTCCAACTAAATGATGCAACATCTTTATTTACAGTTACTTTTAATCCAGTTACTTTTGCTGGTTTGCTTACTGTTGTTTGAGGTCTAAACTTCACTTCTGATGAGTAATCTCCATATATTTTATTTCCATTTTTATCTAAATTATAAGCTCTTACTTTTAATCTATGGTCATATTGTGTATCTGTAAATCCACTAATATTTCTACTTGTTTGAGTAGTTGTATAATACAATTCTGACATTCCTGGAATATTTAAACATAATTCGTATCCAGCTACTCCACTTATTTTATTCCAACTAAATGATGCAACATCTTTATTTACACTTACACTTAATCCCGTTACTTTTGCTGGTTTGCTTACTGTTGTTTGAGGTCTAAATTTAACTTCTGATGAGTAATCTCCATATACTTTATTTCCATTTTTATCTAATGTATAAGCTCTTACTTTTAATCTATGATCATATTGTGTATCTGTAAATCCACTAATACTTCTTTTATTTTGAGTTACTGAATAATATAGTTCTGGCATTCCTGGAATGTTTAAACATAATTCATATCCAGCCACTCCACTTATTTTATTCCATGTAAATGTCGCAACATCCCCGTTCACACTTACACTTAATCCAGTTACTCTTGCTGGTTTAGTTACTGTTTGATTTTCAACAAATCCTACTGACTCATCCATAGTAAGTGAATCTGGTTCTATATAAATTTTAGTTTCTTCTGAAAATTCTGTTGAATATATTTTTTGACTATCTTCTACTTTATATGCCCTTATTTTAATTTTATACATAACTCCTGGTAGAAATCCTAAAATATTTACTTTGTTGTCACTACAAGCTCCTAAACGTGTATATCCACTATCATTAATATCAGTATAAATTTCATATCCATCTGCTCCATAAACGTTATCCCAAGTGAAAGATGCTTTGCCATCGTTTGGAAGCATTGTAAATTTTACATTTTTTACTTTATCAAGAGTATTTACGTTATCTAACACTAGATTAGATGATAGATTTATTTCTAATTCATTTGAAAATCCTGTCTGATATACTCTTGCATTATTCATGTACGTATATGCTCTAACTTTTATTCCATATCTTCTTCCTGGTATAAATCCTCTAATACGAACTGAATTTGTACTTATATCTCCAATGTATTGATAATATCCCATATCAACATTAGCATAAATTTCATATCCTAATACACCTGATACAGCTTTCCATCGTATCAAAACTTCATTTTCGCTAACCTTATCATAATTTAATCCTTCTACAATTGGTGATTCACCCTCACTTGTTGCTGCGTATGTTACAGTTCCTAATGTCATTAACATTAATATTACAACCCATAAAACTCTCATTAAGTCATTTTTTCTAATTTTCATAAAAACAACCTCCTTTATCTTATAGTATAAGTTATGCCATTTGGCACTTTTTTCATTTGTCTGTATAATTAATTATACAACTTTTTATGTCAATAGTCAAATTTAGCCAACTTTTTTTACTTAAAATTCCCTTATTATAAGCATTTTGGCTATATCTCATATTCCAAAAAATAGTATAAATATACATTGACTCACTTTTCATAAAATAATTTTTTAATTATATTTTATTGACTATTTTTTTTCATAATGTTATTATATTTTTAATATTATACAAAGGAGATGAAGATATGGCACCAGATAGAAGGCAAGCAGATAGGCGTCAGGGTGATAGACGTCAAGGTGACAGGCGTCAAGGTGATCGTAGAGAAGGATATACTCAAGAAAAGAAAAGTTTACCACTTTCTTCTATTATAATTATTGTTAGTATTATTGTTATTTGTATAGTAGTTATTACAATCATTATACTTAACTCAAAATCAAATGATAATACTCCAACATTAGATCTTTCTTTACCAGAACTTAATACAGATACTACAGAGAGTATTCCTAGCAATGAACTTTATTTACCTGATGATGTTACTTCAATTAATGAATTTAATCAAAATACAGAACCAACTTCACTTAATGAAATAATTTCTACTCAAAATTCATTAGAACAATAAATTTTAATCACTTTACTTAAAAAAAATGCTGATTTTTCAGCATTTTTCTTTTTTAGTTTTAAATCTAATTAATGATATTATTCCTGATATTATTTCTAATATATTTCCAACTATGCAAATATATGCACCTACCATATAATTATAATATATCCAAATAAATCCTGCTATCAAAAATATAATTCTAATCCATTTTGAGTCTTTAATCCATGATGAAATAGCATAAAATAATGTAATTATAACTGGTATTAATGATAAATATCCATTATATGTTAATATTCCCAATATAAGTATTAACACTATAAAAAATATTAACCAGATATTTGAAATATTTTCTTGATTTTTTCTTTTCTTAAAAAATATGTATGACCTAATGAATGATACAACATTCATAGCTGAGGCAGAAAAAACTCCTAGCAAAACATATTGAAAAGTATATATTAAATTGGCAATAGCTTGTAGAAATAAAATTTTGTATTGTTCTTTCTTTTGAATACTAATTACCCAAAATAAAATCGCAAAGCCACCAATTATTTGTGCCAAAATGTATTTATTCACTAAAATCACTACTTTCGGGTATGAATATAAATGCTAAATCTATATTATAAAGTCCTGTATTGGTTTTTATCAGCTCTTTCATCCATTTGTCTGTCATATTGTTTATTTTTATAAAACCAGTCTGTTTGTTTATCAACTGGATGTGCTTTTCTACTTTTATCTAATAAAACATCAAAAAATGCCATAACAGGAATAGCTACACCTACTAAAGCTACCAATAAAGATATATAGCTGTTTAAAGTTCCTGTACCTTCTGATAAGGACATAATTCCTTGATATAAATATGTACCATAGTATAGTCCATGTGCAACTAAATAAATAGTTGTTGGAATTAACTTTCTTTTTGCAATAAAACAAATACAAATAAATGTAACAAATAATAATACTATTTCTATTGTAAGATCCATTGGTTCTGCAACAAATTCCATTCCTATAGAATATAATACTGCAGTTACAACTCTAAATCCCCAAAACATAAATGCAAACATAGCAATTAGCCAACTAGATAAATTTTTCATTTGTTTTCTCTCCTTTTATTATAATTTTAAATATATTTTTCACTTTATAAATAGAGTATAACATATTTCGTGAAAAAATACTATATTTTTTGCATTTTAAATATTTTTCAAAAAAATAAACCCCCTTTTTTAAGGGGTTTTATTTATATAAATGCTTTATATATTAATCCACAAAATTAAACTCATCTTCAAATTTTTGTTTGAAAATTTCAAATACTTTATTAAGAACTTCTTCATCATCTACACTAACATAAGATTCTTCATCTTGAGATTCTGTATCTTCTATTTTTAAAATTACAACCTCTCCTGGTTCTTCCGTATCTTCTTCAACAGGTAATAGTACTACATACTCTTCCCCTTCATATTCTATTAAATCTAAAAATTCAAATTCTACTTCATTTCCGTTTTCATCATTAAGAACTAATATGTTGTCTAGTTCCTCTCCTTCATTTGCATTTTCTGGATTATTGTTTACATCATCACTCATTTTATTTTCTCCTTTCGTTTATTTATATATAAATCATTATATTTCTACAATGTTAATATCTATTGTTTAGTATTTACATTTTCCATTAATATATACAATTGATTTTTTTATCAAACACTTTTACCAAACTATTATCTATTAAAGTTTATTTAATTTTTATTTCTTTGCTTATTCATATATGTTTCAAGAATATAAACAGCAGAAATAGTATCTACAACTTCCTTCTTTTTATACTTATTAATGTTTAAATAATTCATTGTTTTATGTGCTGCTACAGTTGTTAATCTTTCATCAATAGTTTCAATTGAAATTTTAGGATATTTACATTTTAATTTATGGATGAATTTCTCAGTTACTTCTACTCTAACTGTTTTTGTTCCATTCATATTAATTGGCATTCCAATTACAAAAACATCAATTAAATATTTTTCTAAAATTTCATCCAATCTTTTTAAAATAATTTTATCATTTCCATTATGTTGAATAGTTTCTAACCCCTGAGCAGTAATTCCTAATTCATCTGTAATTGCTAATCCTACTCTACTATCTCCATAGTCAATTCCTAATTTTCGCATTTATTAATCATCCAATCCAATATAGTTCTTTACCATCTTTTCTAAAAGTTCATCTCTTTCTAGTTGCCTTATAAGAGTTCTTGCTCCTTTGTGGCTAGTAATATAAGTTGGGTCTCCAGATAAAATATAACCTACTATTTGATTAATTGGATTATAGCCTTTTTCTTCCAAGGCACCATATACCTCTTTTAAAATTTCTCTAGTTTTAACATTTTTATCTTTTTCTACTTTGAAACTAACAGTTTCATCAGATATCATTTTAAAACCTCCTATAAATAGTTAATTGTGTGTTCTTCTTTTGGAGCTTGGTCTAAATACTCTTCTAATTTTTTAGTAAGCCCCTCTAATGCAGTACCTTTATAATAAGTTGATACTACTACGTTTAGTTTTGGCTTTGCTAAATATCTTTCTTGTTTCTTTCCATTTTGCTTTATTACCTCAATTGCAAAATTTTCTGTTTTTTGTTTCATTTCTTTCATAAAAGTTACTACTGCATCCATATCAATTCCTGAAAATACAATAGCAAATTTAGGTCCCATATATCTTACAAAAATATATTCATTTGATAAGTTTTCTTTTATAATTCTACTTACTTCAACTATTATTCTATCTCCTATTTTTCTACTATATGTTTCGTTAATTTCTTCTATATTAGTAATACGAAATAAGCATACTGTAGAAGTTGTATATTTGTCTATTACTTTTTTAGCTTCTCCAAATAAATATTCTTCTGATTTTAAATTTGTAAATTTATCTTCTCTTACTATATTTTCAATAACTTGTTGATTTTCTACTGTTCTTAATACAGATACTATATTATTCTTCACTACTTCTAAAATTGTTGTATCTATATTATCAAATTCATGAGGCTTACTTCCTTCTATTATCCAATATCCAATATAAACATTTTCAACATATAGAGGGAAAAACATTGCCGACTTTGCTCTTCCAAATTCCATTCTTTGATATGGTAATCTGTCACCTTCACGCTCTACTGTAACATATTTTGGGGTTGCTGTATGAATACTGTCTTTAAATATTTCCTCACTTTGTAGATTTCTTAAACTATCCCAATGTTTTTGTTCTACATTTGATGCTTTTACCTGATAATCTGTTCCATTATAGATAACAATTGTTGAATATTTAATTTGATATCTTTCAATTAAAATATCATTGATTTTCTTTATTTTTTCATCTACTGAACTTATTTCACTAACAGTATTCATAAAGTCTTGTAATACATTTAAGCTGGTTATCTTTTGATTCAAATTATGAAAATTCTGTATTTTTTTGTGTATTGACATATTATATACCATTAGTAATATAATTATAAGTACTAATAGTACAATTACTCCGAGTATCAAAAAATCACCTCTTTTTTTGCAATGATTAATAACTATTTTTCATTCTATTTAATGTATCATTCATATCATTTGAAAAATTATTTTGACTCATACTTTGATTATTATTTTGATAATTATTTTGATAATTATTGTTACTGCTATAGTTATTGTAATTATTGTTTTTATTCTTCATATTATTATTAATTAACGGATAAACCATATTTCCTAATTTTTCAAGCGTCGAAACAAAATTTTTCGAATACCCATTTAAAGAAATTTTACAATTTACAAGCCCATCTAAATATTTTGCATATGCTTGTTCTTCAAAAGGTATGCTACAATATGTTACAGAATCTTTATTAAATAGTTCAGTCATAAAAGACATTGATGGGTCATTATAAAAGGCCATTCCACCTATTATTGTTTTTTCGTTTACACTTCTTAAGTGCACTACTTTATTTAATACTATTCTAATTTTTTCAGGATTTAATGCATTTTTAGCTTTTAAATTTCTTAAGAAAGCTGTTAATGGTTGAATTGTTAGTACATCCAAACTTTGTACTAAATATATTTCTTGTGCTTCATTAAAATATCCGTATTCAGTATCAAAATCGCAATCTAAAATTATTAAAGAATAATTTTGTACTAAAGTTGGCAATATATTATTATAATCATCTGCACTCTCTTCTCCTGGAATAGTTGTATACACTGTTAAGTTTTTATGAACTTGAATTCCTGTTGCATTTCCTCTTCTTAACTCATCAATACATGAATATGCTGTTTTTCTTAAATTTTCTTCATTTTCTGTATAAATATAGTAAGCATTTTTATTTCTAGTTAAGTCTAGTATTGCAGTATTAATGCCTTTTTGTGAAAGTGTTTCTGCAATATTGTTTACCAAAAAAGAGGTTCCGTTCTTAGATGTTCCCACAAATGCAACTATTTTTTTATCTCTTGTTAATAATGAGCTTAAGTTATTGCTTGCATAACTTGTAGTATTTTCTATTTGATTTGACCCATATGATAAATTTGGATTCTGGCCTTGTGTATTAAATGAACTTATTGGCTGTTGTTGCTGTCCTGCCGACATATTATTATTTTGAATATTATTATATGGTGCAAATCTTTGATTTTCAACACCGTTGCTAGCTACTTGACTTTGAGAACTACCTTGAATTGAATTTGCTGCTATTCCTACATTTTGATTACTTACAGGCTCATCTTCTAACCCAGGTAAAATCATTCCACTATTTGTATTTTGTGTAGAAATTGTAGAGGTTATTGCTGGTGCTTCTTCATCTCCTAATTCAAATAGGTTTACTGGTGCTCCCTCAGAAACAATTACATTATCTTGCTGTTCTGTTCCTTCCTGTTGAGTTGCAACATCTACATCTCCAACTTTTTTAGGTCTTCCTCTTCCTCTTTTTGCTTTTTCTTCTTCTACTGCTTCCGATTGTACTTTCTTTGGTCTACCTCTTCTCTTTGGTTGTGCTGATTCTGTATTTTCTTCCGTTGTTGTTTCTTGAATTTGAACGTTGCTTGGACTTTCTTGATTAGTTATTGGCTCATTACCTACTTCTTGATTTTGAACGTTTTGTTCTTGCCCTGATTGCTCACTTTGTACTTCATCCATTTTTTTAACATTTGCTGTATTAATTGCAGAAGGAATAATAACAGGATCAGTCATTTTATTTTTGTTCAAATTATTTTCTATTACATCTAAATTTACTTTTTCATTCTTAGGTTCTTCTTTTACTTTAGGTTGTTTAGCATTTTTACTGTAATTATTATATTTAACTGGTTGTTGTACTTTGGTACTTGTATTTGAATTGCTAGTTGTTCCAGCAAATGAAATAACTTGTTGATATTTCAAGGAGTTTGCTTCCAATACCGCTTTTACATTCAATGGTAAAAATTTTGCAATTAATCTTAGTTGTGCATCCGTATATTGAGTAGCAATATGATCAAAACTTTCTACATATTTTTGTTCATTACCACCTAATTTTTTATAATGACTTAAGATATTTTGAATTTCAACTTCACTAACGTCTCCTTCATTTTCTACCTTATAATCAACATCTTCAGAATCTATACGATAATATACTTTTGCTTCTTTTTTTGTACGTGGCTTTGATAGTAACTCGCATACTTGAGTAATTGTTCTATCTTTTCCAATAAGTGCGTTATACACACCAATTCCAAATAATTTTACTAAAAATGGTTCTGATTTTGCTCTTCTGTCTGTGCATATAAAAATAATAGGAATATCATTTCCTGATTGGTTTGTAGCTTCATCACTTATATTATCCAATTTTTCAAAAATAAATTTGTCAATTGAATCATAATTTGTATTTGAATATGGCTGTAATTCTTCAGCTATGACAATTCTGTCATAAGTTTTATCTCTTTGTAACTCTTTAATAATTGCGTTAAAATAATATACATTTTTAACTGAAATAATTTCTTTATAATCTTGTTGATATTTTTTTATGATTGACTCAGAAATTTTTTCATTATTAACTGCAAATAATGCTTTCATTTGTTTTAACCCCTCCAACCTCTCACAACAATTGCGAATATTAATGGTAATACCTGACAAATTACCATTACTGTAATAATGGCAACTAGTACTCCGAAACCTTTATCTTGTACATCTAACTTTCTAATTCCAATTACATAACGATAAATCGCTGCAATTACAATTCCTATAAAACCAAAAGGAATACTATAAATTCTAACTAAGTTTAATACATATGCTGCAAGGCCATAAGTATTATTTCCGTATGCTACTTGGTAATCTTCTAGACTTTTTAAAGCTTTATCTTTTAGTTCAACTAAGTTTGTAGTTGCAGTTGTTCCTGAAGTAACAATGTTTTCCTGTGGTACAGGATTATCATAAGCGTTGTTAGCATATACTGTTACTGTACCCATTAAAATTAAAAAGATAAATAACATTGCTATTAGCTTTTTCATTTATTAACTTGCCCCTTCCTTGTTTCATATCTTTCTACTTTTCTGTTTTCACTTCTTATATAATACAATAAAGTATAGAAAATAGCAAGAAAAAAACATATATTTTTTATTATTTTATCCTAAAGTTCAAATTCTTTATATCAAATATTTCCCTAGTAAAAATTATGACTTTATTATAATAAAAATTAATGAAACCCCAGACTATTTTTGATGCAATAATATATTTTTTATATTATTACTTCATTTTTTCTGAGGTTCATTTATAATCTATTTTTTGATTATTTTCCTGAAAATTCTGATACGTAAGAATATGGTCCTGCTACTAATCTACCATTTACATATTTATAAGCTCTTACTCTTGCTGTATACTTATATGTTTTTTCTGTCAATCCTGAAATTGCTCTACTATTTGTTGTAGTTTCAAATTTTATGCTTCCACCAATTCCTGGTACTGTAAAATCTATTTCATATTTTACAGCTCCACTTACTTTATTCCATGTTAGATAAACTGTATCACCTATGACATTTGCTCTTAGATTACTAACTCTAGGAATACTTTCATTTCCCTCTGCTGATATTTTGCTTAATGTTCTAAAGCTTACAACACTAGAATAATTAGCATATTGTTTTTTTCCATTTACATATTCATAAGCTCTTACTTTTACACGATAGCTCGTGTTGTAATTTAACTCATCACTGTATATAGTTGTATGACTTGCTGAAAGTTCTTCTATTTTTCTGAAACTTCCACTACTTGTTGCTAAATAAACTTCATATCCGTCAGCTTCATCTACTGGCCACCATGTTAAATATGCTTCATTTCTATTTTTTACTGTTGCTGTCAAATGAGTAACTGCATCTATTTTTTGCTTTGCTGATGTTCTAAATTGTTTTAGAATAGAAGCCATTCCTTCTACTTCTCTTCCATTTATAATTTTATAAGCACTTACTTTTACATAATTTAATGTATCATAATCTAAGTTGCTGATTGTAACATTTTTATTTGCTGTTGTTGATTTTAGATATCTAAAGTTATTGTTGCTTTTCTTAGATAAATAAATATTATATCCATCTGCTTCTGATACTTTTGACCAGCTAACACTTGCTGTAGTTCCTGTAATATTACTTACTGTAACATTTTTTACTTGTTCAATTCTTTCTTGTTCATCTGTAGTAAAATATCTTGTTGCAGAAAATTTACCATAATATGTTGTTCCCGAAATTTTTTTATATGCTCTTACTTTTACTCCATATCTTGTATCATAACTTAAATTTTTTAAAGTAGCACTATTTGTGTATACTGTGCTTTTATAATAATATGGTCCATTTTCTGTTGTCATATATATTTGATATCCGTCTGCATCTGTTACCCTTGCCCAATCAAGATATGCTGTAGTTTGGTCTACATCTATGCTTAAATTTGTAACTGTATTTAATGCTGTAGAATTTGGATTTATTCCGGTAGAAAATCCTTTATAAGAAGATTCTTCTCCATATAAAGTTCCATTCTTTCCACTCTTATATGCCCTTACTTTTATTCTATAATAAGTATCATAATCTAAGTTTTTTAATGTTGCACTATTTTTATATACTGTGCTTAAATATTTGTAATTTTCAGAAGATTTTGCTGCATAAATTTCATATCCTTCTGCATCTGATACTTTTGACCAACTAATATATGCTGTATTTCCATTTACTTCATCGATAGTTAAATTATTTACTTTAGCTGGTTTTGTTTCTGGTACATCATCATACTGACTATTATTAATTACTACTCTTTTTTCTGGTGAAAAATCTCCATATTCTGTAGTTCCTGAAGTAGTTCTGTATGCTCTTACTTTAAAATAATAAGTTTCTCCTTCTACTCCACCTTTTATAAGAGCGCTATTTGCTCCTTCAACATTTCCAAGATTTACATAACCCCAACTTGGAATATCTGCAAACACTTGATAACCTGTTGCATTAGAAATTTTTGACCAATTTAGAGAAATTACTCCTCCATTTTGACTCGCTGTTAAAGTTGTTACTTTGCTTAATGTTGTTTGAATATTTGTATTTACGTTAATAACTTCTGAAAATGTTCCTTGTACCTTAGTTCCACTAGTACTTATTTGATATCCACATACTTTTGCTGTATAAGTTTTTCCTTCTTGAAAACCAATAACAGGTGCAACTTCACTAGTAACTGATCCTATGTACTCAAAACCTCTATTTGATGTGTTAATGTATAAGTCATATCCATCTACGTTTTCGATTTTATTCCATGTAAAATATACTGTATTTCCTTTCATTTCTGATTTTAAATTATAGCTTAATGCTTGAACTGTTGAATTCATATTTATCATTGGTAAAGTAATTAGTAATGAAATCATAATAATTATTATCATTTTTTTAATTTTCATCATAACATTCCCTCCTACCGAAGCAATTTTATCACATTTTATGTATACTGTCAATGGATTTAGCAGATTTTACCACTATAATTTTTATATTTTACATTTTCTATAATTTTACGGAAAGTACACTTTCACGTTTTTCTTCATTTTTAATTTACCATTTTTCTAATTACATAGTAACTATTCTACAATAATGTTTTCTAAACCTGTTGTTTCTTGATTTTGAATAAGAGTAATTTGGTCTTTTTCTTCTTTCATCTTTTCAATTTCGTTTACATGGTAATAATAAAATGCTCCTAAAATAGATATAAATAAAATACATATTACTGCAATAGTAATAATAAATGTTTTCTTACTAACCATATTGTTCTCCTTCTTACACTTTAATTATTTTTTATTGTTCGCTAATAATAGCATTTTCTTTTCCTATTAGCTCTTGAAACTGTAATAAAATCTCCGGAGTCATATATATGCCACTTTTAGTTATATCTATTTTCTCTCCGTTTTGTATTTGCATAGGCATGTTATTATTTTCTCCACTAAAGAAATAAATAGCCCCCTTTAATTTTTCCCTTGTACTTTCACTTAAGTTCGTAATATTTAATTTAAAAATTTTCTTTTTTATTTCAGAAAATTCAGTAATAGTTCTTGCTACAATTTTAGGTTCTTCATCTTCTCTAATGCTTAATCTTCCTTCTATTAATACAATATTATCATTCATTAAAATATTTGAACAACTCTGATAACAACTTTCAAATACAATAATTTCAGCAGACCCATACAAATCTTCTACTGTAATAAATGCCATCAATTTATTACTTTTCGTATATTTCTTTTTCACTGAAGATATAATTCCAGCATAAATGACACTTTGGCCATCTTTAAATTCTTCCTTATTAGTAGTATTTATATTTTCATCCATTGAAATTTCTTCTGTTTGGCTTTTTTCACTTAATTCTCTTAATTTAATAGTATTTATATTGGTTTTTGCCTCTATTTGAGCTCTCATTGGTTCTAATGGATGTCCTGAAATATATATTCCAAGCATTTCTTTTTCCATGCTAAGCATCTCTTTAGGTAAATATTCTGGTAAGACCATGTATTGATATTTCATTCCTTTTATTTCATCATTCTGGTTAGAGTTTCCTAAATCAAACATGCTTACTTGCCCTGCAAAGCTTTTTTTACTACTATCATTAATAGAATCTATGATTTTTTCAAAAGATGCCATTAGAGTTTTTCTTGTTTGTCCTAATGAATCAAATGCTCCTGCTTTAATCAAGCTTTCTATGCACCTTTTATTTACTTGTGAATTTTGAATTCTCTCACAAAAATCACTAAAGTCTTTGAATTCTCCTCCTTCTTTTCTAATTTTAACGATTTCTTCTACTGCTGAATTTCCTACGTTTTTAATACTTCCCATTCCAAAACGAATTTGATTATTTTCTACTGTAAATTTTGTATCACTTTTGTTGATATCTGGTTTTAGTATTTCAATTCCTAATCTCTTACATTCTTCAATATAACCTGGTACTTTATCTAAATTTCCTAAGAAACTATTTAGCATTGCTGCCATAAATTCTGTTGGATAATATGCTTTTAAAAATGCTGTTCGATATGATACTACTGCATATGCTGCTGCATGCGACTTATTAAAAGCATATTTAGCAAATTCTGCCATTTCATCGAATATTCTATTAGCAGATTGCTCATCTATTCCATTTCTTACGCATCCTGGTACAATTATATTTCCTTGTTCATCTTCTTGACCATGAATAAAAATTTCTCTTTCTTTCGCCATAACATCTAATTTTTTCTTTCCCATAGCACGTCTTACCAGATCTGCTCTTCCTAATGAATAACCTGCTAAATCTCTAACAATTTGCATTACTTGCTCTTGATATACCATGCACCCATAAGTTACCTCTAAAATAGGTTTTAAAGATGGATGTGTATAAACAGCATGTTCAGGATCTTTTTTATTTGCAATATATCTTGGAATTTGATCCATTGGCCCTGGTCTGTATAAAGAAACACCTGCTATAATGTCTTCTAGGCAATCTGGTTTTAATTCTTTCATGAAATTTGTCATACCTTGGCTTTCAAATTGAAAAATACCAACGGACTCTCCATTTTGCCACAATTTATATACTTTTGGATCATTCA
This sequence comes from uncultured Clostridia bacterium, assembly GCA_947623595.1. GTDB lineage: Bacteria > Bacillota > Clostridia > TANB77 > CAG-508 > CAG-273. The sequence continues at coordinate 28,365 of CANQHC010000010.1, forward strand.
TTTCTTTATCAAATTCTACGTTAATGTTTTTATTGATTTTAACTAAATCAATAGTGTCTTGAATTACAGTTAATGTTCTAAGTCCTAAGAAATCCATTTTTAATAGTCCCAATTCTTCCAAAGTGGTCATTATATATTGGGTTGAAATAGCTCCTTCTCTTACATAAAGTGGAACATAATTTACAACTGGTTCTTTAGTTATAACAATCCCACAAGCATGTGTTGAAGCCTGTCTTGGCATTCCTTCCAAAGCCATTGCTATATCTAAAAGCTTTTTTATTTCCTCACTATTTTCATAAAGTTCTTTTAATTCTCTATTTTGTTCCATAGCTTTTTTTATTGTAATATGTATTTCATTTGGTATCATTTTAGCTAATTTATCTGCCTCAGCATAAGGAACATCTAATACTCTTGCTACATCACGAATAACCATTCTTGCAGACATTGTGCCAAATGTAATAATCTGAGAAACATGGTCTTTTCCATATTGTTTTTCTACATATTCTATAACTTTACCTCTTTTTTCAAAGCAAAAGTCGACATCAAAATCTGGCATACTTATTCTTTCAGGATTTAAAAATCTCTCAAAAATAAGATTATATTTTATTGGATCAATATCTGTTATTCCTATGCTATATGCTACAATAGAACCCGCTCCTGAGCCACGTCCTGGTCCAACTGGGATATCATGCGTTTTTGCAAAATGAATATAATCCCATACAATTAAAAAGTAATCCACATAGCCCATTTTCTTTATAACACTTAATTCATATTTTGTTCTTTCTAGAATTTCGTCCGAAATTTCTTCTCCATAACGAGCTTTTAAGCCCTTCATGGTTTCATTTTCCAAGAAATCATAATGTGTTTTAAATTCTTCTGGCACATCATAATTAGGCAGAATAGTATGACCAAACTCAAATTCAACATTACATTTATCTGCAATTTTTACTGTGTTTTCAATTGCATCTGGTACATTTCTAAAATAATCTGCCATTTCTTCTGGAGATTTTACATATAATTCATCTGTTTCAAAACGCATTCTATCTGCATCAGTCATTCTTTTTCCAGTTTGTATACATAAAAGTACTTCATGATTATATGCGTCTTCACGTTTCAAATAATGAGCATCGTTTGTTGCAACCAATGGAATATCTAACTCTCTTGATATTTCAATTAGTTTTTGATTTGCTAGCACTTGCTCTTTTATTCCATTATTTTGAATTTCTAAATAATAGTCTTCTCCAAATAAATTTTTAAACCACATTGCAACTTCTTTTGCTTTTTCCATATCATTTGCAAGTATCGCTTGGTTTACTTCTCCTGCTAGACAAGCACTACAACATACCAAACCTTCATGATATTTTTCTAAGCATTCATGATCTATTCGAGGTTTATAATAAAAACCTTCAGTATACCCTAAAGAAACTAGCTTAGCTAAATTTTTATATCCATCATTATTTTTTGCAAGAAGGATGAGATGGCTATATTTTCCATCTATATTTGGATCTTTGTCATGTCTTGAACGTGGTGCAACATATACTTCGCAACCAATGATTGGCTTTACTCCATTTGCTTTGCACGCCTTATAAAAGTCAATTGCTCCGAACATTGCTCCATGGTCTGTAATTGCCATTGCATCCATTCCAAGCTCTTTGGCACGAACTGGTAAATCTTTTATTCTATTTGCACCATCTAGTAAACTAAATTCACTATGTATGTGTAAATGTACAAAATTTGACATTATTCTTTCCTCTTTTAACTTATTTTCTTGTATTATATTACATTTCTTATAAAAAATAAAATAATAATATTTTACATCTTCTCTGCTAATATTCTTGCCATTTGTATTCCTGATGCTGATGCCATCATTAAGCCTCTTGTCATTCCACCACCATCACCAATTGAATATAAGCCTTTTACACTTGATTCAAAATGATTATCTATTACAACTTGATTACTATAAAATTTAATTTCTGGAGCGTAAAGTAAATTATCCGGATCTGCAAATCCTTCCACTATCTTATCCATACTACGAATAAAGTTTAAAATATCTGTCATGGTACGATACCCAATAGCATATGTAATATCTCCTGGTACAGCTGACTTTAATGTTGGAACAACACTGTTTTTATTTAGCTCTTGCTCCCATGTTCTTTTTCCACGATAAATATCTCCTAACCTTTGTACTAAAATATTTCCAGCACCTAATTCATTTAGATTTTTAGCAACATTTCTTCCATAATCAATTGGTTTATTAAATGGATATGTAAAATGATGCGATACTAAAATTGCTAAATTTGTATTAGTACTTTTCCTTTCTTTATATGAATGACCATTTACTAAACTCAAGTTATTATCATATACTTCTGATGCTACAAATCCACTTGGGTTTTGGCAAAATGTTCTTACTTTATCTTTAAATGGATTTGGTTTTCCAATGAATTTGCCTTCATACATATACTTATTAATATCTTTCATTATTTCATCTGGAAGTTCATAGCGAACCCCTATGTCTACAACACCAGCAGTTGTTTTTATTTGATGCTTTTCGCACATATTAACAAGCCAGTTTGCTCCTTTTCTTCCCACTGCTAAAACAACATTGTTAGCATAAATTTCTTCTAATTGAACATCTTCCTCAGTTAACTGATTAGCCGGCTTTACTTTTACACCTTTTATCTCATTTTTTTCTATTATTAAATCACTTACAATTGTTTGGTATCTCATCTCAATATTATGTTCCTGTAAATAATCTTCTAACTTTTTATATAGTTCATGAGCTTTTTCTGTTCCTAAGTGACGTATTGGTATATTTATTAAATTTATTCCTTCTTTTTTGGCTTTATCATAAATTTTTTTAATTTCATCTTTATGTTCTGTTCCTTCTAGTTTTGGATCTGCTCCAAATTTTAAATATATTTTATCAGCATAATCAATTAATTCTTTTGTTTTTGGTACTCCTATATATTCATGTAAAATACCACCTATGTATATATCATCGTCTTCTTTATTGTATAGTGATAATTTTCCATCTGAAAATGCTCCAGCTCCTGAAAAACCACTAGTAATATTGCAAAAAGGTTTGCATTTTATACAATTACCAGTTTTATCAATTGGGCAATATCTATCTTCAACCTTTCTTCCTTGCTCTATTAGTAAAATCTTTTTATCTTTATGTAACTGAATTAATTCATATGCTAGAAATATGGAACTTGGTCCCATTCCAACTACAATAATATCATATTTTTCTTTCATAACTTTTTCTCCTTTTTTATTTTTCTCTTAATAAATATAATTCAGCTTTTGTTACCTTTCTTTTTAATGATTTTTCTAATGCTTGTTTATAAATTTCTAATTGTATTTTGTATTTTTCTTGTATTTTTTCTTTTGCATCAGGCTCGTTTCCTATATAGTCTGTTTTAAAGTCAATTAGAATTAGTTCATCTTTTTGATTTATATAGTACAAATCTATAATACCTTGTACTAAAATATTTTTATTCGAATTGCCCTCTTTAGCTTCCTTTATAACTTCTATTGCTGGTATGCTAATATAAAAAGGCTGTTCTTTATGAATTTCTTTTGCAGTTTTTAAATCCTTAAATAAGTCTGATTGTGTATAATTATAAATAAGTTCTATATCAATAGCTTCCGCTTCTTTTTCTGTAATAATTTCTTTTTCTACTAAATTTTGTATTAATTCTTTAATATTTTCTCTTGTATAATTTTTTCTTTCATCTAATTTTTGAATGCATAAATGTGCTAAAGTTCCTTTTTTGGCATTTGAAATTATTTCTTTTTCTTGTAAAAATTTTGGTTTTATTTCTTTAAAAGAATTATTTTTTGATACTTTATCTTTTATATTTTTTTCTTCTATATCTTGTATTTCTTCTATATTTTCTACTTCAATACCTTGTATTTCTTCTGTATTTTCTACTTCTTCTAGTTTCATCTTTTCTTGTTTAATATTAGTTACAGAAGTTTTTGTTGGTAATTTAGTATCAACTAAGTATGAATATTTCCATTCTAATATTTCTTTTAGTTTTTCTTGTTCTTTACTACTTGTTTCTTTTTCTAAATTATTCTTAATTATTTCTTTTATATCTACCTCTTCTGTTTCTTCTTTATTTTTTAATGTCATTAATAAATCCTTTTTTGGATATGTAGTTAATGTAACAATTTTTTCTAGTGGCATTTTTTCCCCTTTTAAGGTAATTGCTTTTCTTTTTCCTAATAGATAAACATACAATAACCAGTCTAAATATGATTTTCCTTTTTGTACTAGTTTATAATCTAATTTCATATTTTCTTCAGGAAGTATGTATAAATCAAATTCTTTTTGTTTTTTATCCCATTCTTTTTGAAAATCGTTAATTCTTCCTACTATAAATAATTTTTCTTTTGCTCTTGTTAAAGCAACATATAAAATTCTTTCTTCTTCTGAAATAGTTTCTTGTTTCATTCTTAACTTTATTGCTTCTTTTGCTACAGTATTATATTTAATTCTTTTTTCACTATCTATAAAAGTTGGACCAAAACCAATATCTTGGTGAAGTAATATAATTTCATTTAAGTCTTGCAAGTTAAATCTTTTTTGAGTACTGCATAAGAATACTACTGGAAATTCCAATCCTTTACTTTTGTGAATACTCATAATACGAACAACGTCTTCATTTTCACCAATTAGTTTAGCAGATGATAAATCTCCTTTTTGTTTTTTTAGTTTTTCTATAAAATTGACAAAGTTAAATAGCCCCTTATAACTTGCTGTCTCATATTGTTTTGCTTTTTCAAATAATGTTTTCAAATTTGCTTGCCTCATAGCACCATTAGGAAGTAAGCCTACATATTGATAATATCCTGTATCTAGATAAATTTGCCATATTAATTCATCCAATGCCATATATTTTTCTTGTTCTTTCCATTTTTGTAGTTTTTCTATTAATTTTTCAATCTTTTGTTTTAAATTATCTTCTGCTGAAATTCTCGCTTTTAATAATGCTTCATAAAAGCTACAATTTCTATCAGTTAGCCTTATACTTATTAAATCATTGTCTGTAAAATTACCTATTATTGACCTTAATACTACAACTAAAGGAATGTCTTGTAGTGGATTATCTATGATTTTTAAAACAGATAAAATTGTTTCAATTTCTACTGTTTCTAAATAAGATGTTGAACTATCACTAAATACAGGTATATTCAAATCTGTTAATTCTTTTTCATAAATTGGTGCTAATGAAGATACTGATCTTAACAATATAACAATATCTTTAGGTTTTATTGGCCTATATCCTTTCTTTCTATCAAAAACCATATAATTACTTTGTAATAATTGCTGAATCTTATTTGCCACAAATCTAGCTTCTAAAACTTCATTTTCTATTCTTTCAGTTTCTTCTTCCTCATTTTCTTCCTCATCATCCTTGAAAGCTGTAATAGATTCATCTTCTTTTAAATCTATTATCATCATTTCAGCTATTCCTGCATAATTTTTCTTCGTTGGTTCATCTTCTCTGTTTTTTATTTCAGATTCTAATTCAGGATAGTTAGCTCCATAATTTAAGTACTCTGTTTCATTATATAGTATATTTCCAACTTCTTTTGTCATAATAGCTTCAAATACTAGGTTTGTAAAATCTAGTACATTTTGCCTACTTCTAAAATTGCGAAATAACTGTATTTTTAAATTATCATTTTCTCCTTTTTCTTCCTTTATTTTATAAACTTCATATTTATCTAAAAATAATTCAGGTCTTGCTTGCCTAAACCTATAAATACTTTGTTTTACATCTCCTACCATAAAAATATTGTTTCCACGAGATATGCTAGTTAATATAGTTTCTTGTACCAAATTACTATCTTGATATTCATCAATTGCAATTTCTAAAAATTTTTCCTGATATTTTTTAGCTACTTGAGTTGGTTTATTATCTTCTCCAACTAAAATTTTTAATGCAAAATGTTCAATGTCATTAAAATCAATACAATTCTTTTCTCTTTTATTTTCTGCAAAATTTTTTGAGAACTCTAAAACTAAATCAGATAAATTTTTCAAAATTGGAAACATTTTTTTAAAGTCATTACATATTGCTGATGAATCTTTACTCACTATTGGAAGTATTTTTTCTTTTATTCTTTTCTTTATTGAATCTCTTACTTTTTTAGCTTCTTCTTTTAATTCTAAAATAACTTTACTATCAGATGACCATTTTTTAAAATTAATACTATTTAATTTTAAAACTGTTTGATTCCATGAGTCTGATGCATCTATAATATCATTTAGAGATATTATATCTTCTGATATTGTTTGAGTAAATTTTGCAAGTTCTATATAGTTTTGCATTGTATTTTTTATATTTTTCAATTGTAAGACCATTGCTTCTATTTCTTCTCTTACATATTGTAATAAAATTTTTCCCCATATAGTTTGGCTAAAATCTTGCATATTTACATTATTTTTAAAAATATCCAAATTATTTTCGATCCATTTTTGAGGGAATGGACTACTTTGTATAAAGTCATATATTGTAAAAACTAATTCCTGTAAATTCTCATCTCCTTTATACTTAGTAAATGTTTCTAAAAGTTGTATAAACTTTTCATCATTTTCTTCATATTTTTTTTCGAATAATTCATCTATTGTATCCTGTTTTAATAATGCAATTTCAGCTGTATCTGCTATTCTAAAATTGCTTGGCATATCTATTTCATAAAAATGATTGCGAATTACTTCTAAACAAAATGCATGTATAGTACATATACTTGCTTTATTTAATAAAGTAATTTGCCTTTGTAAATGCATATTTTCTGGTTCTGTTTCTAGCTTTTTATATATTGCTTCTAATATTCTTTCTCTCATTTCACTTGCTGCAGCATTTGTAAATGTTACTACTAGCATTTTATGAATATCTATTTTTTCATCAATTATTTTATGAATTATTCTCTCTACAAGCACAGCAGTTTTACCACTACCTGCGGCAGCAGCTACTAATATGTTTGATCCTTTTTCTTCTATTGCTTGTAATTGTTCATTAGTCCATTTTACTTCTGACATAATTTACTCCTTATTATTTTTTACGAACTTATTATATCTTACAACAAAAGAGTTTTCAACGTTTTTTAAATTGTATTTAGAAAAATAGCTAATATGTTTGCAATGAAAAAGATTGTCATGCTTTGCCTAAAAAAACAAACCCTAGATTTTCTAGGATTTATTTTTTCATCTATTAAATTAGAATTATTTGCTTAATTTAGATATAGCTCAGGGTCTTGCTGTTCATTATCTTTTAATAGCTCAAAATGTAAATGTGGTTCTTCAGAAATTTCAAAAGCTCCGCTGTTACCTATTGTTCCTATGCTTTGCCCTTGTTTTACTTCTTCTCCTTCGTGGACAAATTCTGTTGATAAAAGATTTGCATACACAGTTTTAAATCCATTAACATGTTCTATTGTTACAGTTAGCCCATAGCGTGGATCGTTTTTTATTGAAGTTATAGTTCCTTCTGCTGATGCTTTTACAACAGTTGTTTTATCAGCTTGAATATCAATTCCATTATGTGTTGTCCAAACATCTAATGTACTAGAATATATTAGTTTACTATCTGCAAATTCTTTCATAATATCTCCAGAAACAGGCATTTGAAATTCTGGGTCTGGTAATTTTTCTTCTTCTACCTTTTCTTGTGTTTTATTAGTTGTTTCCTCCGTTTTAGTTTGTTCTTTTTTATTTTCTTCTTTTTTTGAACTTGTTGCAGATTTTTTTTGTGCTACACTACTAGTATTTATTGCAACTTTTGTAGTTTTTTCAACTGTATTATTATTTTCTTTTTCTTCTATACTGTTTTCATCAGTTTGGTTATTTTGCTCTTCCGTATTTTCCATGTTTTGCATTTCATTTACACTTCTTCCATATGGGGTACTTGTTTCTTCTGCTCTAATTGTACCTATAGAATTATTATTTAATTGACCAAGTTGTTGTTCTGAACTATTTAGCTTATTTGTATAAACTAAAAATGTAATAACAAAAACAATTACTGCTAATGCTAGTACACTTCCTGTAATATATAACATTTTCTTTGTATCCATCTCATCCTCTACTTGCCTTCTTCTACTTTCTCTCCTCATAAATAATTCCTCCTTAATTTTTCATTAGTACCATTATTAACAATTTTGAGAAATTTATACAAAAAATGTTATATATCTTCTATTTTTACTCCAGTATAAAAATGATGAATAATATCTTCATAATTCTTTCCTTGTTTTGCTAAACTATTTGCCCCAGTTTGACTCATACCAACGCCATGACCATAACCAATTACTTCAAATTTAATATTTTCTTTTTCAATTGTTATTTTAAAGTTTGCTGATTTTAGTCCAAATATTGTTCTAATTTCTACACCTGATAATTCAAGATTTCCTATTTTGATTACTTTTATACGTTTTCCTTCTGTATACTCTTTGATTTTAATACAATCTTTTTCTTTATAATCGATTTTAAAATTACTATGTACTTTTAAAATTAATTCTTCAAATTTCTTTTTACTTACAGTAACCTCTGATGCATATTCTGAATATGCATCTTCTCCTGAAGTTTGAACACTTTGTAAATATGGGTAATTACTTCCTCCCCATACATCTACGGGTGATTCAGTATTTCCACCACTATTAGAATGGAAAAAAGCATTTATCACTTTTCCTTCATATGTAATCATTTTTCCCTGTGTTTCGTTAACACAACTTACTATTTTATTCCAGTACTCTTCTCTTGAACTTTCTTTCCATTTTTCCAACCTATCTTTTTTGGAAATCCATGCTTGGCAACAGGCATAATCATCACAAATATCCGCTTCTCCATGCTTTTTACTATTTTGAGACATTTTATATAAAGTATAAGTTCTTGCAACAACTGCTTGTGCTTTTAAAGCTTCTTTTTCAAAACTTGCAGGCATTTCACTGCTTACAACTCCATATAGATATTCATCAAATGGTAATTCCTCTACTTTATTATCTTTTTTATGTAATAGCTTTACTGTTTTATATTTTTTATAATCATATGTTGAATCTACTGTAACTTCGTTTACTTGTATATTTTGGCTTTGAGTAGTTTTAGCTTTTCGGATGGGAAATGGAGAAGTAAAAAAAATGGGAATGCAAAAACAAATAGCTAAAAAAATCAAAAAATAAATTAAATATTTTTTCACTCTTACTTACATTCCTTTCTTAGGCACAAATATAATTGCATCCATTTTTTCATTATTCTAGCCAGCTAATTTTATTCTCATTAACTCTAATGTTTTCCTTTCAATTCTAGATACTTGAACTTGCGTAATTCCAAGTATTTTTGCAATTTCAGTTTGTGTCTTTCCTTTATAATATCTAAGCATAATAATTTGCTTTTCTTGTTCTTTTAAACTTTGAATTATTTGCTTTATGCATAATTTGTTTGTAATCATAGTTGCCTCATCTATGCCAACTGACATTTTATCGATTAGTGCAATTCCATCTTCTGAATCTTCATATAATTGTTCATCAATAGAATGTACTGGTTGAAATGCTTCTAAAGCTAGTGCTAATTCTTCTTTAGATGTTTGCATTTTCTTTGCTAATTCTTCTATTTTTATTTCATGCCCACTTTTCCTATAATATTCTTTTTTTATCTCCATTGCTTTTATCGCCATCTCCTTTAAGCTCCTGCTTATTTTTATTGGTCCATTATCTCTAATATATCTTTTTACTTCTCCTAAAATATATGGAACTGCATAGGTAGATAATCTTACTGCAAATTCACTATCAAATCTCTTAATACATTTAATAAATCCCATCATACCAACTTGGTATAAATCTTCTAATTCATAGCCTCTATCTTGAAAACGTTTAACAATACTCCAGATAAGTCCATTGTTTTTTTCTATTAAATTTGTCATTGCTTCTTGGTCACCCTGTTGCGCTTTTATGATATCTTGAGTTTGATTTTCAAATTCTTCCTGCATGAAAAATGCCTCCTACATTATTAAATTATTAATTTATTAGAGCATTTTCTTTTTCATCTATTTCTTCCGATTCTTCTTTTTTTATTTTCTTCCTCATAATTACTTTTGTACCAATCCCTACAACAGAATGAATTTCTACTTCATCCATAAAGCTTTCCATTATTGTAAAACCCATTCCAGATCTTTCTAGATTTCCTTTTGTTGTATAAAGTGGCTTTCTTGCAAGTTCAACATCTTCTATTCCTATTCCATTATCTGAAATTTCAATTTCAATAATATTTTGCATTAATGTAGCTTTTACTTTAACCATTCCCTCTTCATTTTCATAACCATGAATTATGCAGTTTGTAACAGCCTCTGATACTGCTGTTTTTATATCAGCTATCTCTTCTATAGTTGGGTCTAACTGTGCAGCAAATGCTGCTACCGTAATACGAGCAAAAGCTTCATTATTTGATTTACTTAAAAAATTAAGTTCCATTTCATTATCATACCTACTTTTCACTTTTATTTTTGAGGATTAGCTAGATTGCTATCTAGACAATCCTCTTCCTCCCTTCTTATCAATTTTAAAATTTTCTAATTTTTTATCCTACTTTTTTATTTGGTTTGATTGGAATAATTTTTACTACACCACTCATTTCTAATACTTTTGCAATATTTTTATTTACATTTTTCATTTCAGCACTACCTCCTATTAATTTTACAAGTTTATATCTTCCTATTAATAAACCTATTCCTGCACTGTCCATGAAAGAAACATTACTAAAATCAAATACAACTTTTCTAGGCATAAATCTTGTAATTTCATAATCCATTTTCCTCCTTATTTTTTCTGTAGTATGATGGTCAATTTCTTCTGTAATATAAAAATCTAAAATATTGTCTGTTTCATCAAACTTACTTTCCATGCTATTTTCCTCCTTGTTAATTGCTTGTCTTATTATACATTTTTTTCCAGTTCATATCCAGAGTGAAATTTAGGAAGTTTTGTCGAATTTTAAGAAGTTTTCGACAAAATTTTAAGCTTACTTAAGTAAATAAATATAAGCATAAAAAAGAAAGAGTTTTTATGAAGTAAACTTAAAAAATTTGCTTCATTTATACTCTTTCTTTATTAGTATTTTAAAAACTCCTTGAGCTTCCTCCACCTCCGGAAGAGCCTCCACCTCCGGAAAATCCACCTCCTCCAGAAGATCTGCCTCCATATGAGCCTCCTCCAAAATGAAATCTTCTGAAAACTGATGAAAATCCAATTAAGAATGACATAAGATGCATTGCAAAATTATTTACAATATTCTTAGCTCCTAGCCATATTCCTACTATTGTAATAATAGCAAGATATGCAATGCTTATCAAAACTACTATTATAATATTCAATCTGTTTATTCGCACTAAAAGTCCCATTATTAGTCCAACAAATATACTAACAAATACTATTCTCATTACATTATTGTTTTCAGAAAGTTGTCCAACTGTTTTTGGATTACTTCCACTATTACCAGAATATGCTTTTTCATTTTCAATTTCTATATTGTATTCTTGCTTTACAACTTCTAGAACTGCATTAAATCCATTTTTTATTCCTTCATCCCACTGATTTTGTTTTAAATATGGAATAATATACTCATCTTGAATTCTACCTGTTTTTCCATCAGTAAGAACTCCTTCTAATCCATACCCAACTTCTATTCTAAACTGTCTTTCTTCTAATGCTAATAATAAAAGTACTCCATTGTTCTTATTTTTATCTCCAATTCCAAAATTTCTAAATAATTCAGTTGCATATTCTTCAAGGGAATTGTTCTCTAAATTTGGAACTGTTACAACGACTATTTGTGCACCAGTTTTACTATATAATGTCTTATTCATAGAAATAATATAATTTTTTGTATTTGAGCTAAGTATATTAGCATAATCATTAACATAAAAATTAGAAGTTGGTCTTACTACAGCACATATGCAAGTATTTAATATGCCAATAAATAGTAAAGATAATACTACTGTCCTTATTATCAACTTTACTCTATTCGAAGTCAACACTAGGCACCTCCGTACTTCCCTCATCTGCTTCAAAATAGGTTGCTTGATTAAATCCAAACATACCTGCAAGTATGCTATTTGGAAATGTTTTTATGGTTGTATTAAAACTTTTTACAGCATTATTATAATCCCTTCTTGCTACAGCTATACGATTTTCTGTTCCAGCTAATTCATCTGATAATTGTATAAAATTTGCAGATGATTTTAAATCAGGATAATTTTCTACTACCACCATTAGAGCATTTAGTGAATTAGTTAATTCTTGATTTGCTTTTGCTTTTTCATCTATACCTTTAGCTCCTACTAAATTTTCTCTTGCTTTTGTTATTTTTTCAATAATTTCTGTCTCTTGACTGGTATATCCTTTAACTGTACTTACTAGATTTGGAATTAAATCTGCCCTTCTTTGTAGCATTACATCCAAATTAGATAAAGAACTTTCTATATTTTCCTGCTTTGAGACCATTCCATTATATGAGCTAATTGCCACTCCTACAACAATAACTACTAATACTAAAATTATGATTAAAACAATAGTTGATTTTTTCATATTCTTCACTCTCCTTATATAATATTCTAAACATTAAAAATTTCTTTATTCTATATTTATACATACTCTCATATTGTATATTCCTTACAAAATTTTCTTACTTGAAAAATCATAAACTTTTTATTCTTTCTTCAACTTTTTCAAGCATATCTTTATATTTAGCTAATTTTTCTTTTTCTTCATTAACTTTAGATTCTGGTGCCTTATTTACAAAACCTGGATTTGAAAGCATTTTTTCAGCTCTTTCAACTTCAGATTGTAATTTTTCTCTTTCTCCTTCTAATCTTTTTCTTTCTTCTTCTATATCAACTAATTCTTCAAAAGGCATATATACTTCAATTCCATTTTCCAATACAGACATTGCATTTTGTGGAATATTATCTTTTTCTTGTTTGCAAACAATTTCATCTGAAAAACCAAGTTTCTGTATCATAGCTTTAGACTTTTCTATCATATCTTGATATGTTTTTGTTACAAAAATTAGTTTAGATTTCTTGCTAGGATGAACGTTTAAATTTGTACGTAAATTTCTAATTCCTGTGATTATATTTTTTAGTTTTTCAATTTGCTCTTCTTCTTTTTGGAATTCATTTTCTTTTGAAGTTTCTGGCCATTTTGAAACCATAATACTTTTATCTTGATGATATAATTGTTTGTAAATCTTTTCTGTTACAAATGGCATTACTGGATGTAATAATTTTAATGATTCTTTTAATACTTTATTTAAAGTATATTGTGCAGAAAATTTCGTACTACACTCTTCATCATAAAGACGAGGTTTTACCATTTCAATATACCAATCACAGAACTCATTCCAAATAAAGTCATATACCTTTTGTGTAGCAATTCCCAATTCAAAATTATCTAGATTATTGGCTGTTTCTTCTATTAACTTATTTAATTTTGATAAAATCCATTTATCTTCATAGCATAAATTTTCTGGAAGTTCATCATTCATTAGTTTAGTAACTTCTTCATCAGTACAATTTTGCAAATTGCTTAGAACAAATTTTGAAGCATTCCATAATTTGTTTGCAAAATTAGAAGCAGATTCTAATTTTTCTGGCATATATCGAATATCATTTCCTGGTGAAATTCCTAATACTAGTGAAAATCTTAAAGCATCTGTACCATATTTTTCAATTACTTCTAAAGGATCTATTCCATTTCCTAAACTCTTTGACATTTTTCTGCCTTGGCTGTCTCGTACAATTCCATGTATAAATACGTTTTTAAAAGGTACTTGACCAGTATGTTCTACTGCTGAAAAAATCATTCTTGCTACCCAGAAGAAAATAATATCATATCCTGTAACTAATGTACTAGTAGGATAGAAGTATTTTAAGTCTTCTGTTTGTTCAGGCCAGCCCAATGTTGAAAATGGCCATAATGCTGAACTAAACCAGGTATCTAATGTATCTTCGTCTTGTTTTAAATGGGTACAACCACACTTTGAGCATTTTTCTGGTAAACTCTCTGATACAGTTATTTCTCCACATTCTTCACAATAGTATGCGGGAATACGATGTCCCCACCAAAGTTGTCTAGAAATACACCAATCTTGAATATTTTCCATCCAATTATAATATATCTTGTCAAACCTTTCTGGAATAAATTTTGTTTTTTCTTCTTTTACAACTTGAATTGCAGGTTTTGCTAATGGCTCCATTTTTACAAACCATTGCTCTGATATTTTAGGTTCAATTGTATAATGGCAACGATAGCATTTTCCAACATTATGTGTATAATCTTCTATTTTTACCAAATATCCATCCTTTTGTAATTTCTCAACTATTTTCTTTCTTGCCTCATATAAATCCATTCCTTTATACTCAGGATACAAATCTCCCATTTTGAAATCTTCATCAAATACTTCTATAATTTCCAATCCATGCTTAATAGCTGCTTGATAATCATTAACATCATGAGCAGGAGTTAATTTAACAGCTCCAGTTCCAAATTCTTTTTCAACAAATTCATCTGCTATTATAGGAATTTCTTTATTCATAATTGGTAAAATAACTGTTTTTCCTACTAAATCTTTATATCTTTCATCTTCAGGATGTACAGCAACGCCAGTATCTCCAAGCATTGTTTCAGGTCTTGTAGTTGCTACTATAACAAATCTATCTTTTTCTCCTTTTACAGGGTACTTTATATACCACAAGTGTGTTGGTTCTTCCTCATATTCTACTTCTGCATCTGAAATAGATGTATTACAATATGGACACCAGTTAATCATTCGCTTTCCACGATAAATAAGACCTTTATTATATAATTTGATGAAAACATGTTTTACTGCATTAGACAATCCTTCATCCATTGTGAATCTTTCACGTGACCAATCACAAGAGCAACCTAATTTTTTCAACTGCTTTAGAATCGTTCCACCATATTCTTCCTTCCACTTCCAAGCCCTGTTTAAAAATTCTTCTCTTCCTAACTCTTCCTTACTAGTTCCTTCTTCCTTTAGTTTTTCAACTATTTTAGCTTCTGTTGCAATAGAAGCATGATCTGTTCCAGGAACCCATAATGCATTAAAACCTTTCATTCTTTTGTATCTAATTAAAATATCTTGTAAAGTATTATCTAAAGCATGTCCCATGTGTAATTTACCTGTTATATTAGGTGGTGGAATTACTATTGTATATGGCTCCTTCGTTTTGTCTTCTGATGGTTTAAAATACCCATTTTTTTCCCAAGTTTGATAAATTTCTTCTTCAAAATCTTTTGGATTAAATTTACCCTCTAATTCATGTTTTTCACACATATTTTTTCCTCCTTTTATAAAATTACTTCGCAGTCGTAGCTTAAAATTTTTATCACTACTAAATTCTATGCAATAAAAAAACCGCGCCATTTTAAGGGCGAGGTCTTATGTTCGCGGTACCACCTTAATTTATTTAACTAATATAAATTAATTAATATCTTAATTACTTTTAACGCAAGTTACACGAATATATCTACTTTTTTTCAATATATCAACTCCAAAGCTACCTTCAATTTTCTATCCTATCAGAAGTTTTCAGCCGGTGACTTCTGTTCTCTTTTATAGTTAGTAAAATTTACTCCTCTTTTTCTTCGTTTTTCATGATTAATATTCTAACATATTTTTTTATAAATGGCAATATTTATAATTTATGTTTTAACTTTTATACATTAAAAAATATTATTAAAGCTCCTGCCATTGAAAATATAAATCCTACTATTTTTAAGCCCATACTTCCTTCATTTTGATCTCCAAAACTAAATAATTTTTTGGTAATTACTCTTGCATCATAGATGCAAACTACTCCTAGCATAGCAAGAATAAAACCAATTAACATTAATATTGTACTTCCCATTTTTTTAATAATGTAGTGATTTCCTACATACTCCTCCACTTAAATTTTTACCCTAAAAGAACTCAACCGTATATTTGCATTCAAAAAATTCTTCTGGTTTCAAAGAAATAATATCTTGTTTTTGAGTAAATACTCCTGTGCTTTTTATGCTATCAGCTATAGAATACCATGGTTCTATGCAAACAAACGGTGCATTTGGTTTTGACCATATTGCTAAGTATGGAAAACCTGTAAAATCCATTGTAAGTATTCTTTTTCTCATAGCATAATTTACTAAACTAATCTTGTGTGATGTAATTCCTTTCATAATTAAGGCGTCATCATCAAAGGTATGTTCATCTAAAGGAATAAATCTTTTTTCCAAGACTCTATTTCTAGCATAATCTGTACCTGTTAAACCATCTACTAAATAAAGGAAATGAATTTTATCCTCTTCTTCTTCAAATTCTAAATAATAATGTCCTTTTCTTAATTCATCTAAATCTATTTTAAATGCAGGGTGACCACCAATTCCAAATGGCAAATTTATTAACCCAGTATTAACTACTTTATAAATTGTTGTTAATTTATTATCTTCTGTACGATATGTATTATATAATTCAAATTCATAAGGATATCTTGCTAATGTATATTTATTACTTTTTAAAACATAAGAATGAAAATTATCTAATTTTGTAATAGGCTCAAATTCCATATCTCTTGCAAAGCCATGTTGCATTAACTCGTATGTTCTTCCTCCTATTAAAGTTTTGTTTTTCTTTAATTTTCCTACAATTGGAAATAATACGGGAGAGTGCCTTTTCCAATATACTTTTCCATTTTCATCTAATGTATTTTCTCCTTGGTGTATTTTTTCTTCTCCATTTACTTTGAAGCTAATTAATTCTCCACCTTTTTTCGAGGTTAGCATTTGTGTATACATAGGTCTTTCCCTCCTCTTTTTTACATATATATCATAGTGTTTTTTTATGTAAATGTCAAGATATTGTTGTAATATAAAGTCTATTTCATTGTAGATTATAAAAAATATTATTTTCTAAATTTATTAGCATAAATGTTTCAACTATTTTTATAAAGAAACACTTTGTTTTAGTTTTTCATCTATTAAATTTCTAAGTTTTTTATTTTTTTCTTGTTTTAACCCATTATCTTCTGCTTCTATTTTTAAAGCAACGCTTTGTACTGACTTTAGCATTGGCATATCTATAAATAAATTTGCAATTTTAAATTCTGGAAGGCCATGTTGCCTTGTGCCAAAGAACTCCCCAGTACCACGAAGTTCCAAATCTTTTTCTGCAATAACAAAGCCATCATTTGTTTCTTGCATAGTTTTCATTCTTTCCTTTCCTACCTGTGAACAGTGGCTATCATATTTTAAAATGCAATAAGATTGATACTGACCTCTTCCTACCCTTCCTCTCAATTGGTGTAACTGTGCTAAACCAAATCTATCTGCATTTTCCACTATCATAACACTGGCATTTGGCACATTAACTCCAACTTCTATTACTGTTGTAGAAATTAAAATATCTATGTTACCTTCTTTGAACTGTTTCATTATCTCTTCTTTTTCCTTTGTCTTCATCTTTCCATAAACACATTCTACCCTATATTCTGGAAAAATTTCCTTTTGGTAAATTTCAGTCCATTCCTTTACTGCTTTTAAGTCAGCTTTTTCTTCTTCAGTATCTTCTTTTTCTTCTACTAGAGGGCATACTACATATATTTGCCTTCCTTCATCAATATTCTTACGTATAAAATTATTAACTCTATCTTCCATTCTTTTAGTTACTGCAAATGTTTCTATTTTTTTACGATTTGGAGGTAATTCATCTATAATAGAAATATCAAGATCCCCATATAAAATAAGTGCTAAAGTTCTAGGAATTGGTGTTGCAGTCATTACCAACACATCTGGATTATTTCCTTTATCTGCAATTGCAGTTCTTTGCCTTACACCAAAACGGTGTTGTTCATCAGTTACAACTAGTCCTAATTTTTGAAATATAACATTTTCAGTTAGTAAAGCATGTGTACCAATTAATATATCTATTTCTCCATTTGCTAATTTTTCTATTATCTCCTTTTTTTGTTTTGGTTTTGTAGCACCTAATAATAACTCTATACGAATTCCATATGGTTCTAATATTTTTTTAAATTCTTCAAAATGTTGTGTTGCTAAAATTGCTGTAGGAGCCATAATTGCTGATTGGTATCCTGATTTTACTGCTTTATATGCTGATATTATAGAAATAACAGTTTTTCCTGAGCCAACATCCCCTTGTAAAAGCCTATTCATTGGCTTATTTGATTCCATATCATTATCTATTTCTTCTAAAACCTTTAACTGAGCTTTTGTCAATTGAAATGGTAAGTTATTAATTACATCTGACATTTTTACATTTTTGTCAAAACAAATACCTTCATTTTTCTCATTTTTTCCTTTTAATTCTAGTAATGCCATCTGCATTACTAACAATTCTTCAAATACCAAGCGTTTTCTTGCTTTCATTCTATTATCTAAGTTAGTTGGGAAATGAATTTCTTGTAAGCTTTTTTCTAACCCTTCTAAATGATATTCCTCAAGTAAGTACTCTGGCAATGACTCTTGAAGCTTTCCTTTTACCATAAGCAAAGCATTTTCTACAGCTTTTCTTATTGATGTTTGGGACAAATTATATGTTGCTGGATAAACTGGCATAATTTTCCCTGTATTTTTTTCGTTTCCAATTTCATCAAATACAGGATTTCTCATTTCAAAATGATTAGATTCTTTACTAATTTTTCCAAAAAACCTATAAGTTTCTCCTCTTTTAATATATTGCTTAATATATGTTTGATTAAACCATGTAATTGTGCATCTCCCAGTATCATCTTCTACAATAGTTTTTAAAATAGTCATATTTCTACGAATTCGATTAATATTTACTTCTGAAACCACACGTGCCTCTATTGTTACTTCTTCGCCTTCTTCTACATCTCTAATATTTTTTGTTTTACTTCTATCTTCATATTCTCTTGGAAAATATGTTAATAAATCACCCAACGTGTATACATTTAATGTATTCAAAGCTGAAACTTTACTTGGACCTACTGTTTTTACATATTGGACATTTTGTTTTAAATCCACCATGATTTTACTTCCTTCCCAGTTTCATTTATGCTCACATTTTACCAAAATTTCAAGCATTTTGCAAATATTTTTTGGAGTATTTTCTTGTTATTATGCATAAAATATTGTATAATTAAATTTGTAACAACATGGGGATGTATTTGGTTTCGACAATATCCCAGAAGTATTAATAGCGAGTAGTGGATTCTCACTTGGCCACTTTAATAATGTGAGAAAATAAAATAAACGCTGATAATAGAGAATTAGCATACGCTGCCTAAGTGCGGCGACGTCTTACTTTAGTCCCCACAACTTTAGATAAGGCGACGATTTGTGGGAAACGAACTTATTTTGAGCTATCAAAATAACGGGTATTTTTAATAGCTACCTTTTTTCTAAGCTTGTTTGTTAGGTTAGTTTAAAGGGAACTTTGAAAACAAACTGCACTCGGAGAAATTAATATGGAAAGAATATTGGACAGGAGTTCGACTCTCCTCATCTCCACCAAAAATAGAGGTTTTTGACCTCTTTTTTTATTTTTGTAAACTGTGTGTGATTTTGCAAAGCCTTGATATGTCTGATTTATACGTTTTATTCCTTTTTGTGAATTTTTATGATTTTATGTAAATTTGTGTGTTTTTGTCACCACCTTGTCACCAAAATTGAATTCGGTGACAAGTTTTTTTAGCTATTTTTTTGAAAGTCTTGTAGCTGTAAGGTTACAAGAAATGTAGCGGTGACAAGTTTTTGTAAAATTGTTGAGGCTGTAGGGCTATCTCTCTTTTTTTGAATTGTTTTTCTTAGATAAATTTTTATTTTGATAATAATTATTTAATTTTTCTATTTCTTCTTCTTTAAATCTATTTAAAACAGAAGTATATGTATTTAAGTGTTACTGCTATATCTTTATGTTCCATAAGTCTTTGAACAACAACTGGCGCTATTCCACTTTCAATACATCTTGTTCCATAAGTATGCCTCAAGCAGTGTGTAGTAATATCTGTTGTTTTACAAATGTTAAACATTATTCTTTTTAAAATTTTATTTACGTTTTTTGGGTCTGCATAACTTCTATTATTCGATAAAAATAATTGATTATCAAAATTCTTTTTTGATATTTCTTTCTGTTCCTTTAATTCATCTAAAATAATATCTTGTATTGGTACCTCTCTAATTCCTGCAGATGTTTTTGTTGTATCTTTTAGTATAATTCTTTCATTTTCATCTCTTGCTATTGTTTTATTAATATGTATAAGTCTTTTATCTAAGTCTATATCTTTATATTGCAAGTCTGTATGTATCTGCCATTGGGTTTATTCTTATATAACCTTTATTATAAGCATAACTAAATGCTTTTGAAAATTGTTCTGTAAATTTTTCCATATAATGATTACTATAATTAATTAGTGAATTAAAATAGTCTTGTATTTCTTCAGATGTTATTTCAGAAATATCTTTTTTACCTATTCCAGCTTTTTCAATTCTATCTATTATTTTTAATGTTTTTCCATATTGATGGGCTCCAACACGATTTGTTTTTAGTTTTCTTTCAACTATAAATTTCATCAACTCACACAACGGAATTCCATTGTTTTTTATAAATATTTTGTCTCCTTTTTTATACTCCAGTTCTTTAAAAAAATCTTCTGCATCTTCTTTTGTATTAAAACTTCTTCTTGTTCTCTTTTTTTCTCCGGTTTCGTTATTTTTTATGCTATATGATACAATATATTTATTCTTATTTTTGTCATAATATATACTTGAATTACTTTTTGATTTCACACTACCTCACTATCCTTTACACTCTTTTTTGTGTTTTCCACATGATGTATGATATTAAGCATATCTTCCAGCATCTGCCTATATTTATTGAAGGAAAGTCATCTCTTTTAAATATTGCATATGCCATATTTTCGCCTATTTTTAAATCTCTTGCTACATCTTGTACTGATATATTTATAAATGGATTTTTTAGTTTTTTTATACTTTCTAATAACATTTTTTCTTGTGAATTTTCTAAGTTTATTTCTATGTTATTTAATTTATCTTTTGTATCAATATTAATCATTGCTGTATTTTGTGTTTCGTTTTCATTGTTCATTTTTAAATCATCTCCTATTTTTATTGTATTTATAGGAGGCAATGCCTCCTAATAACAGTTTTTACATTTTTATGTTTTTTAGTTCATTTTTATAATTCTATTTCAGAATCTTCATCTTTTGTATATTCTGGAAATCTTAATTTTACTCCTTCATAGAAATATGGAGCATAACTACAACTAAATAGTTCATTTGGATTATACATTTTAGATACTTTTTCGTTTTCAATATCTTGTGTGCTATCATAGTTACAACCGTTCCATAAGTTAAAAGCCATTCTGGTTACTTTTTTGCTACTGTCAGTTTGCCAAGAGTTATCTATTTACACAATAATTAAATCACCTTTAATATTGCACATATCTAGTATGATATTAATTGGCTCTTGTTGTATGTGCATTCCATTATTCCTGTGTATTCTTGCTTATATTTTTTATTTGCTAATCCATTTTTCATTAAAACATAGTTTGAATAATTGTTTTCTGTTATTTCTATACTTGATATAATTATTCCACCTTTACTAATATAGTATAAGTATAAAAGATTAGTATTAAATGGGTTTTTGATTATATTATTTTCTATACTATGCATAGATTTATTACATAAATCGTTAAAGTCTATATTAAATGCATTACATATTTCTACTATTGTTAAAATATCTGGTAATATTTCGTTATTTTCATATCTTATAATTGTTGTTTTACTTTTTCCTATTGCTTCTCCTAATGCTTCTGTAGTCATTTTTCTAGATTTTCTAAAGTATTTTATTTTTTCTCCTAAATTTTCCATATTTGTATCATACATAACAAAATCCCCCTAATAAAAAATATTTTATGCTAGTGGCGCATTATGTTTACATAATAATTATATCACGCATTTGAGCTTTCCTTTATTTTTTGGTTAACTTTTTATGGAACCTATGATATTATATTTATAGGGAACGCATTAAAAAACCGGCATGTCATAAAACATGTCTCTAATGTGAAAACTACTACTAACTAATATGTTGGTAGTAGTTTTTATATATATTAATTTTACATATGTTTTAAGGTATATTCACAAGCAGAAATAACAAATCCATTAAAGCTGTATTCTTTCTTTCCTTCATTTGACCTATTTACAATTTCAATTATTTTGTCATTTATATCAACAGGAAATCTTATTGACTTATAAATATTAGCTTCTGCAGATTTTTTCATTACAAAATTTTCCATACTATATCAAATAAAAAGGGCACAATTATAACAGGGCACTGTTGGAAAACTATAACAAATAGTTTATTCAAACAGCCCTAAAATATATGCTTTAATAAGTCCATTTTAACAGTAAGCTTAATTTTTCTCAATATTTCGTATAAAATTATCAATTAATCTTTTAAGCCTATCTATTGGAAAATCAAAAAGTACTTTTACTACTTGAAAAGTTTTTTCTATGTAGTTTTTTAATTTTTTATTTTCTTGTTTTAAGTTAGTATTTTCATTTTGTAGTGTAGTTACTCTTTTTATTGCTATATATGCTTTGGCTAGGTTAGTTTTTAATTTTTTGTTATACTCCACAAGTTGTTTATTTTGTGCTACTACTAGGCTCAAATTTTTAGTTTCTAGCTCATTTTTACTTATATCTAGGCTATCGGTTTTTTCGTTATTTTCTATTTCATATTTTATATTTTCATAGTTTGTTAATTTTTTAAGTGTTTCTATTGGAATATGAGTATTTTCTTTTGTATTTCCTCGTTCTAAGTCAAAACCTGCTTTTGTTATGTATGAGTAAAAGTTGTCTTGTAATCTTTTGTAACTATCTTTTCCTTTCCAATATTCACTACAAGCTATTTTTTCTATTGCATTTCCGTTTTTATCTTTAGTATGTACTACTGGAACGAAAGTTAAGTGCATATGGGGAATTGTTTCATCCATGTGTACTTTTGCAGATAATATATATTTTTCTCCTAATTTTTGATAGTTTGATACAAAATCATATGCAGTTTGAAAATATCTTTTTGTTTCCTCTTCCCCTATCTTCTCAAAAAATTCTTTGTCAGATGTGATAATAAATTCGCAAGCAATATTTGTTGTTTTTATAATTCTGCCCTTTAAGTTATTTTCTTTTTGTAATATTTTTATTGCATTGGTATATGTTGTGTTGCATTTTTTTATTGAATAATTTTCTGCTTGTGAGTAAGTTTTAGCATATTTTTTTATTCTACTTGATGTATGTAGCATTTGCTAAACTTTTGCATACGCAAAAGTCGCAAAAGCTACTATTGAGTATATTTCAATAGTAGCAAATATTCTTGTATATATATGTAGCAATTTATTATAATAACCCATCACTTAAATAATTTCTTCCACCATAATACATATGCGCAATAAATATTGTTTTGTTTTCTGTGTCTATTGTATATAATATTATATAATTATCTATTACAATTCTTCTATAAATTCTTCTTAGTTCATCTTGCTTTTCAATTTCAGCATGTATTTTTGGTGCATATTTTAATTTTTGTATTTCTTCTTCAACTTTTTTCATTAATCTTTTTGAGGCATTTTCGGCATATAAATTTTCTGTTATATAATCATATATTTCGTTTATTTCTTTATATGCCATTGGAGTAATTATTATTTTGTATTCATTAGTATCCATATTTTTTTCTCAACTCATTAAATGCGACATCTGCTTCTATTCCTTTACCACTCTCGATTTCTTCCTCTGATTTTTTTAATTTTTTTATAATATCTTCTTTCATTATTCTTTGCTTATATTCTTCCATACTCATAATTATTACATTATTTTTACTATTTTTGCTTACTACCATTTCTCCGTTTTTATCTATTGCCATTTCTAATTCTTGAATATTTGTTAATTGTTGCATAAAACACACCTCTTTTTTTATACTATATATAAATAGTATAACACAAATTTACTCATTTTAGAATATTTTTTAGAATTTTTATTTGACTTTGTATTTATTTTATTATAAAATAAATACAAGAAATGGAGAAACCACAAACGTGGCTCGCCTCAAGTTAAATGTTTTTAGACACGTCTAACTCGGCAAAGGACAGATGTGTCTGTTTTTTTTGGTTTTATTTACTCTTACAAAGTAATATTAGAATTGTAATAATTAAAGTAAGAGTTATGATAGTTATTCCTAGTAATGAAAAAAATAATATGTAAGTAATTTCTAGTAAATATGTTTCTACCATATAATTGTCACTAAAATTCGTAAAAGCATTGATATTTCTAAACATACTCCCCTCATCTCCACTAAAAATAGAGGTTTTTGACCTCTTTTTTTATTTTTGTAAACTTGTGTGTGATTTTGCGAAGCCTTGATATATCTGGCTTATACGTTCGTTACTGCTATATCTTTAGGCCCCATAAGTCTTTTTTTAGAATTTCATTTGACTTTTTCTAATAAACTATGTATAATAAATATAGGAAATAAACATACAGAATGTATGTTGTCACTCTTTAACGTGAAAACACTACATTGCCGTGTCAAAGCAAAATGTAGTGTTTTTATTTATTCCTTATTAGTACAAATTATGTATATAATTGTTAACAAGGTTATGTTTAATACTAGGGAAAACCCTAGGGCATATATTAAAAATAATATAAAATCCATAAACACCACCTACTTTCTCATAGCCATTTGCTATGCAGTAAAGTGGCAACACACATCTGCTTTTTAGTTTACTTCCTATAAATATTACTATACAGTATTTATTTACAAAAAGCAATCAAACAAATAAAAAAATATATATTTCAAAGTAAACTGAAAATAACCATTTTTTATTCAAAAACAAAATGGTTATTTTTTATTTATTATAAAAGCTTTTCTAAATTGTTAAGATTCTAATATTTTATTTCTTATTCTCCAATGATTTTATTTAAAATTTTACAAAATAATAATTGCAATTTTGTTTGATTATATAAACCAGTTGTTTTACTAATAAGACCATTTATTTAATTTTTATAAAATTTTTTTCTTTTTATGGTACAATAAATAAAAACAGAGGAGGAATTAAATTGAAAATAGAAATTGAGATTGATCCTAATTTGGATGAACCATTTATAATTATAAAAACTAAAGAAAATTCTCCAGAAATCCAAAATTTAGTTGAAAAAATTCAAGTTTCAAATACACTTAATAAAATTATTGCACTAAAAGATGAAAAAATATATATTTTAGATTTTAAAGAAATTGAAAGTATCTACTCTAGGCAAGGAAAAATATTTATAAGAAAAGATAACGAAGAATACATAACAAAAAATAGATTATATGAGCTAGAAGAAATGTTACAGAAAAACTATAAAAATTTCATTAGAATTTCAAATTCAGAAATAATTAATTTCGATAAAGTAAAAAACTTGGATTTGAACATAAGTGGTACCATAAAAATAAATACATATGATGGATATACAACATATGTTTCAAGAAGAAACATAAAAAAAATAAAACAATATTTAAAAATTTAAAAGGAGATGGTTAATATGAAAAAAATTATTGTATTTTTTAAGGATTCACTAAAAGCCTTTATTGGAAGTTTAGCAATCTTAGGAGTTTACGGATTTATAATTATTTTATCATTGAAATTAGATAACTTAATACCAAATGAAATATTATCACTAATTCTTAAAGATTATATTGCCATATTTATATTAAGTTTTGCAATGAGTTTATTTTATGTTAAATTTAAAAAAATAGTTAATGATAAAGAAAAAGATGTAGTAGAAAAGACAAAAAATATAGTGTCCACAGCTTGGCTTATAACAGCTATTGCCTCAATATTAATTTGCATTACAACAGAGATTTTTGAAGGTTTATTATTACTAATATCACTTTCAATACTTTACGGTTTTGCATTATTAATAGTATATTTAATAGACAGAAAGTCAATTAATCAAATAAATAAAAAAATCAAAGAAACTAAGAAAAATTAAAATGATCCTTTTACCTTCTAAATCATAACTACTTATAAAACAAGTAGTTATGATTTTTTTGTTTTGTTTCATGATTTAAGTTTTTATAAAAATCTCTTGCACATTTCATAAATTTATGCTAAGATAATAAATGTAGTTCAAACTACTATTTAGGGGTATAGTGTTAATGGCTAGCACATCGGTCTCCAAAACCGCTTGTGAGGGTTCGAATCCTTCTACCCCTGCCAAATATAATATAAACTTATATTTTTATAAATGTAAGTTGAGGTAATAAATGGAAAAAATTAAAGCTTTTATTCAAAAAATATGGAACAAAGAAGTTATTTCTTACTTAATTTTTGGAGTGTTAACAACTATTGTTAATATTGTTGTTTCATATATTTTAAAAGCTTTTTTATATTTGGATGAAAATATTGCCAGTACAATTGGAATTATATGTTCTATATTATTTGCATATTTTACTAATCGCAAATGGGTTTTTGAATCTCATGCTAATACTGTAAAAGAGAAATTAATTGAATTTGCTAAGTTTATTTTAGGCAGAAGTTTTACTATGGTAATTGAAATTGTAGGTGTATTTTTACTTGTGGATGTCTTACATTCTTTCTACAATATATTTAATGATAACATTGCCTTTTTAATAAATAAATGTATTATTACTATTATCGTTATTGTATTAAACTTTTTTATTAGCAAATTTTTTACTTTTAAAGATAATTCTAAAAATAAATAATTACATTGAATCAATCTTATTTAAAAGATAAATTGGGGGCTACTAGAACAGGAGGTAAAATGTCTAGTAGTTTTTTTAAGTCATTTTATATAACTTTTGCTTTTTTAATATCTCTTATAATGTTTTTATCTTGCTTTTTTGGTCCTTCCATCTTAGAAAGTTCTTATTATTCTCCTGATGTTACATCCGAATATTTATGGCCCACTCCTGGTTATACAACTATTAATTCATACTTTGGTAAAAGAGTTTCTCCAACCGCAGGAGCTAGTAATTATCATAAAGGAATTGATATAGGTGCTCCACAAGGAAGTAGTTTTATTGCTATATGTAATGGAAAAATTACATTTACTGGTTTTTTAGGTGGTGGTGGCTATACTATTACTCTTAGTAGCAATAATATGAAGATTACATATTGCCATGTTTCTCCTTCTTATATTGTAAAAATTGGAGATATTGTAAAACAAGGAG
Organism: uncultured Clostridia bacterium; assembly: GCA_947623595.1. Lineage (GTDB taxonomy): Bacteria > Bacillota > Clostridia > TANB77 > CAG-508 > CAG-273. The sequence goes on from CANQHC010000010.1 coordinate 55,644, forward strand.
AAATCATTGGATATGTTGGCCCTAAAAATGTTTATGGGGTTCCTCGGAAACCAATATAAAGACGCCAATGGTAACCCTACCAATGGCGCCACAACTGGACCTCATCTTCATTTAGGGGTAAGAGTTAATGGTAAATATATAAACCCTCTTGATTTATTTAAAAACTCTTACTCTTTCTAATAAAGATTTGCCTATTTTACTACATATCTTCGTCTTCATCTTCTAGATTAGATTGTTGATCTTTCTCCTGTTTTTCTTGCTTTTTATCTTCTTTATAATCTGCATTTTGGGCATCCTCACAACCATGGTCACAACATGAGCATTCGCCTTCGCATTCTTCTTCTCCATTCCAATCTAATTCAATTATATTATGACATTCTGGACACTCTACTTCCGTATTAACATCACTGTTAATATCTGTAACAAATTCATGGTTGCAATATGGACATACTATTTCAAATTCATATGTTTCTCCATCTTCATAAATGTCGTTTTCTATACCATTTACTGCATTTTGAACTGTAGAAATTTTTTCTTCTATTTCTTTTTGTTTGTCTTCTACTTCTTTAACTCTAATATCTGTAATATAAGTCAAACGATCAATTATATCCATAAACACAATTGAAAGTTCTTGAAATTTTTCAATTACAAAGTTTCTCTCTTTTTCGTCTTTAATATTTTCTTCTAATTCTTTTAAAATTTCTTGATAACGATTTTTCAAACTTGACATGGCTTTTAGCAACTTCCTTCCGTTTTTTAAACTCTTTCCATATACTCGCCAGTTCTTGTATCGATACGAATAACATCTCCAATATTTATAAACATTGGAACCGAGATTTCATAGCCATTTTCTAATGTAGCTGGCTTTCCTGAAGTTGTTGTTGTATTGCCAGCAAATCCTGGTTCTGTATATGTAACTTCTAACTCAACAAACATTGGTGGTTCTACTGAAAATACATTTCCTTTATATGATAAAATTTTAACATTCATATTTTCTTTTAAAAATTTTAAACTATCTCCAATTTGTTCTTTGTTAAGTGGTAATTGCTCATATGTTTCATTATCCATAAAATAATAAATATCACTATCATTATATAAATATTGCATCTCTTTTTTCTCAATTTCTGCTGCTGGATATTTTTCAGATGGATTAAATGTTTTTTCAATAACTGCTCCTGTAATAACATTTTTTAATTTTGTTCTAACAAAAGCTGAACCCTTTCCTGGTTTTACATGTTGAAATTCTACTACTTTAAATACATTTCCATCCATTTCAAATGTTGTACCATTTCTAAAATCTCCTGCCATATATACTTCTGCCATAATTAAATTTCCCCTTTCAAAATACATTTATTTTTCTATTTTTTGTCACTCATCTATTATACACCCTATTTAGCTTAAAATCAAGTGTTCTACCATCTTTTGTAGTTTCATTGTTTCTCAATTAATAACTTTCCAATAAAAAGTTCTATTTTTTTACCACATTACTCATTTTTATTTTTAGATTGTTCATCTACTACAATATAATTTTTATCCGATTTTGTTAAATTTATGCAACCAGATTTTGTAATTAATACAGTATCTTCTATTCTTACCCCAAATTCTCCTGGGATGTAAATTCCAGGCTCATTAGTAACAACCATATTCTGTTTTAAAATATTATCGTTTTTTGAACTAATAAAAGGCAATTCATGAATATCTAATCCAACTCCATGTCCTAAACTATGTACTAAACTATATCCATATAATTGAAAATCATTATCAACATTTCTTGAAATTATTCTAATATTTGCCCCTTCTTTCATATCATTTGCTGTTTGAATTTGATTTTTTAATACTAAATCATATATTGGCCTTATTTTTTCTGGTACAAAACCAGCAAAAATAGTTCTAGTCATATCTGAACAATATCCTTTATACTTACAGCCAAAGTCTATTGTAATTGGATCTCCTGCCTGAATTTTCCTTTCAGTTGCTTTTGCATGTGGTTTTGATGAATTTGAGCCAGATGCAACAATAGTTTCAAAAGACAAATCATCTGCTCCATGTTCTAAAAAATACTTTTCTATTTCATATGAAATTGTTTTTTCTTTCATTCCAATTTTTATAAATTCTAACAAATGTTTAAAACATTCATCTGTTAGCTCACATGCTTTTTTTATTAATTCTATTTCATTTTCGTCTTTTATCATTCTTTGTTTTTCTATAATACCTTCTGTCTCCTCTAGATGATTTGCTTTATATTTTTGCATATAGTTTTTATAAGTTGCATAAGTAATGTATCCTTCTTCAAAACCTACATTTTCGCAAAAAGAAAAAAAGTTTTCATAATCATAACTACTAATGTCTACGAAATTATAGACATTGATTCCATCGTCGACAGTAATAATAGATTGTACATCTTCAATATACCTACTGTCAGTTATATAAATATTTTCTTTTCTTGTAAGTAACAATATTCCTTCTGCATTGATTCCTGTAAGATACCTTACATTAACTGGATTAGAAACAATCATTCCTTGCATATCTAATCCTCGAATTTTTTCCCTTAGCCACTTAATTTTTGCATTCATAAAAAATCACCTACTAACTTTTAACTAATTTCTTTATCATTAGTACATTCCTAGAGTAAAGATTTTCAAAACAATGGTTAGTAATAAATCAAATGGTACAAAAACAACTAAAAAGCTACTTGCTACAATAAATGGTCCAAATGGAATATATTCATTTAGTTTTCTTCGTCTAACTATTAAAATTCCAATACTTATAACAGCTGCAAGTAAAAAGGCAACTACTGAAATGATAATTATTGGAATCCATCCAAAAAATAACCCTATAGCTCCCATTAATTTTACGTCTCCAAATCCCATAGCCTCCTTGCCTGCTATTAGCCCTCCTATTAAAGTAATAAATAAGAAGATTCCTCCTCCGACTACCATTCCGAGCAAGCTATCTGTAAAAGTGGATAATCCCATGCTTGTATCCGAAATTACTTTTAAAAAGGTAAATATAAGTCCAGTTTCAAATATCGTTAAGTTTAGTCTGTTTGGAATTATTTGCAGTTTTAAGTCTATACAAAATACAGATAAAAGCATTGGAATAAGAAAAGCATATTTGAAGAATTCTAAACTCATTCCTAATTGATACAGTAATACAATATACATCACGCAATTACTTACCATTAATAAATAATTTGGCTTAAAATGTTTAAAATATTCTGAAAATATTTCTTTTGAAAAAACTGATTTATATTCTGGTAATCTTTTATTGCACCAATCTATAAATTGTCCAATTATTATCCCTACTATTCCTACAACTAAATAAGTTAATATATGTATGTCATTAATATACATTTTTATTAGCTTTTGAAAATATCATAACTAATGATATTCTCTTTGCTTCCCTCCTTTTGTATATAATTCAATTTTTATAATTTTATTACATCTATTCTTCTTTATTATTTATTTTTTCTAAATATTTTTGAATAATTTTCTGTTCAATTGGCCTTTTAATTTTTGTAATAAATATATCTCTTTCATCTATTGGCTTTACTAAAATAGAAAACATTTTACATCTATTTGCACCTAATACATCTGTTAAAATTTGATCTCCTACAACTGCAATATTTTTTGGCTCTAATTGTAGATTTTTCTTTGCTTTTTTAAAGCCACATTTTAATGGTTTTGAGGCGAAATAGCTATAAGGTGCATCAAATTTTTCAGCTATACTTTGTACTTTTTCTTTATGATTAGAATTTGACAATATATATATTTTGATTCCATTTTCCTTCAAACCTTTTGCCCAAGTTTCTAGGCCTTCTAGCATATTCTTTTTATAATCTATCAAAGTGTTATCAACATCTAAAATAAGACCTTTAATATCATATTTTTTTAATATGGAAATGGTAATTTCTTTTACATTGTTCAAGTAAAGTTTTGGATATAAAATCATGTTGCCTCCATTTTAGTTTTCCTTATTTTCTTCCATAATATTATCAATATGCTAAAGTTTTGTCAAGGAGAAGTTTTTTGTTCCGGCAGTTTGACACTTTTATGAATTAGAATTTGATATAAGCATTAAAAATGCTTAATTTTTTTGTCAATTTTTTCATTTTTCTCTTTCGTGATGTGGTATAATGTAAAATTGATATATATGAGATTAAAGATAAATAAATCTAAAAATTCAACTAATTACTACGCAATAGTTGATATAAAAACTAATGAAGGTAAACGTTCAACAAAAATATATAAGCGACTAGGTAACAAACAAGAAATATTAAAAGAAACATAAATTTTCTTAAAATGGAAGGATGTGGATATATTCCAACTTTTAAAAAAACTAAAAAATGAAAAAAGGACGCGCTTTTTTAGAATATCATAAAAGTCCATAACCTGGTCTATGACTACATTATGGACTTTTTACTCTTTTAAAGGTGTCAAACTTGAGAATTTATATCACAACTATAATTGTTTTCAATATATTTAAGTAAAAAATAGAAAAATTATTGTCAAAAGCGCCTAGGATCATCCACGGCGATCTCATTTTTATTTATATTTTTTTATATAATTACAAACACATTTGATCTTTTTATATTTACCATTTTTCATATTTTA
>CANQHC010000011.1 GCA_947623595.1 uncultured Clostridia bacterium
TAGAAGAGTTAGCACCAACAAATAAAGAAGGCTTATACAAAGAAGATAATGACACAGTAATTTACTACTATCAAAAATTAAACTTCAACTTCAGTGTAGAAAAGAGAATAACAGAAGCAAGCATAGACGGAAAACAAGCAAAAGTAGATGATGAAGGAAAAATCATAAAACTAGAAATAGTAGCTAAAAAAGTAACAACCTCAAAAGTAGAAGTAAAATATGAAGTAGTAGTAACAAATACAGGGGAGATAGAAGGAATAGCAAATATTAAAGAAACATTGCCAGATGGTTTCAAAGTATCAGGAAGCAACCCAGATTATTGGAAGAAACAAAAAGATGGAACCTTAACGACAGAAGTAAAACTAAATCCAGGACAAAGTGAAAGCTTAGAAGTGGTAGCAATATGGAAGAATGGAAACAATAACTTTGGAACAATGAGAAACCAAGTACAAATAACAGATACAACAAACCCAGCAAACTACCTAGATAGTAGTAAGAATGACAATGAATCACAAGCAGATGTAGTAATGAGTATTAAAACCGGAGCAGAGCAAAAGGTATTAGGAGTAGCATTAGGAACAATAGCAACAGCTGGCTTACTAGTATTACTATATCAATATCAAAAGTACCAAAAGGAAAGAAACAGAGAAATAAGGCATGTGGTATTAGATGGTAAGAATGTAGTAATCAAAAAGAAAAAACAGAAATAAGATTCAAAAAGAAATTAAGGATAGTAAAAGTGATAATATGAACTGAAAGCTTAGTCCTATGATTAAAGCTTTCAGTTTTTTAATTAAACAGCTGAATTTTGTGAAAAAAATATCGGAAGAAGTCTAGAATTATGTGACATAACATATTGATTTATAGGGACCAATATTTAACAATTTAATAAATCTTCAACATTTAAAACTTTGACAAATATCAAAGTTTATTTGATGAACCCTAAGTGCAATATTATGTATACTGCCAATCTCTCTAATGAAAAATAAAATCAGTGACGATAATTGATCACTGATTTTATAAAAAATTTTAATTTAAAAAAAATTACACACTTTACTTGACAAAGTCATATGTAGTAAACTTATATTAAATATACAAAAAAACAAAAAGTGTTGAAGCAATTGATTTTATTGGATTATGAAAGATTTTCCAAAAAAGATAAAAAAATTGCCTACATTTACTTGACACATACCGAGTAAAAGTTTGAAAAAGAAAAATCTGTACAAAAATGTAAAAAAATGTTATAATTATAATATAAGTGAAAAAAATATTCATAATATCAATACATATTATTCTTGCGATTATTTTAGTTCCTTTTTAAAAGAAACTAATAATGAAAAGGGGGAAAAAATATGAAAAAGATGTTATTAAAATTAAAAATATTGTTAACTAATATTTCGAGAGTGATAATGAGTTTTTTATTCATCAATTTGAACTTTTCGTACATTAATAAAGTATTTGGAGTATCTGTAAGTGATATGTCTACACAGATGACTTGTTATGATACATCTCCAATGATACAAACAGAAAATACATTAACATTAAAAAACATATTAATTATATTGGTACCAGTAATAATTGTAGTAGTAGCTGTTGTTTTAATTGTAAAGAATAAAAAGAGTAAATCTAAAGAGAAAAAAGAAGAATCTAAAGAGGAAAAGAAAGATGATAAAAAAGATTAAATTACCTGGATTGATATATGAGATGACTACCCTATGTAATTTAAAATGCAAATATTGTTATAATTATTGGAAGAAAGATAATGATAATGTAGTAGATATTGAAAAGTATAATCCAAAAAAAACGCTGAAACAATTTATGAAGTCTGTCAAATGCGATCAAATAACTTTCTCACGGAGGAGAACCAACCACAAACTTTCAGCAATTATTGGATTGCATTATGTATGCAAAAGCTAGAAATAAAAAGGTTACTATTATTACGAATGCTACTTTGCTAGATAGTGAGAAAATAAAACTATTAGCCCAATTAAAAGTTGATTTAGTAGAGATAACAATAAATTCATATGATAAAGAAATTCACGAAAGTATAAATGGAATTAAAGGTTCTTTTGATAAAAGTATAAAATCTATTAAAGAGCTTATTAATAATAAAATAGAAGTAGTTGTTCCAATTGTTATAACTAAATATAATGCAAATGATGTAGATAAAACATTAGAATTTATACATAGCTTAGGAATTAAAAGAATAATGATTAATAGATATAATATTGGTGGAAATGGTTGTAATGAGTATAACGAAATTTTACCTGATATTAATGAGTTACAAAAAGCATATGAAAAGAGTCAGCAATTTGCTGAAAAACATAATTTGAAATTATATTCTCTAGTATGTACACCTCATTGTGTGCTAAATCCAGAAGACTATCCTAACATAGAATTTTCAAATTGTGGAGTTAATAATTTAAACAGAAGGTACACTTTAACAAGAGATGGAAATATACGATATTGTAATCATTCTCCAGAAATATTAGGAAATGTATTTGAAAATAAGATGTCAGATATTTTAAAGTCGGATAAACTAAAAAATTGGGCAAAGATTGAGCCAGCATTTTGTGAAGATTGTAGTAAAAAATCTGCATGCCAATATGGATGTAGAGCCGCCTCACAGCAAATGGGATATGGCTTAGAAAGGGAAGATCCAATAGTTTCTATATATAATATAAAAAACAAATGAGGGTAATCTAAAATTATCCTTATTTTTTTCATTTATGGGGTAACTTTGGGTCATAGTAGCTAATGTAAATGACAGAAAAAAGTGAAGATGATGTAAAAAATAGCAAAATTAGAATATAAAAACGACTACAAGCCGAAAAGGCGATTTCCGTAGTTGTTTTTTTAATAGCAAAATTTAAGCTACAAAAAATTACAGAAATATATAAATTTTGACATAATTTTGCAAAATTCACATAATCAGGAAAAAATAATGGAAATCCATTGAAAAATTGGCAAAAATGTCGTATAATAATTAACAGGAGTTTATTTTTAGGAGGTTACAATGAAGACAAAACAAAGAATTATGGCTGTACTAATGATAATTTTATTAATGGGAACAAATCTAATAACCTTAGGGAACCAAGTAATTGCATCAAATTTACCAGTACAAAGTAGCAAAACAAACAATGCTAATGTAATGGTAAATGCCTATTTCGCAAACGGGTTACAGAGTGAAAAACATGAAATAGGGAAAGATGCAAATTTATATTTTAATATAAAAGTTAGCAATACAGGCTATTTGAAAAATGCAACTATAAATATTTTAAATGCAAACTATCAAATAGATGTAAATAATATAAGTGACGAAATGGTTCAAAGTGCTACGGAAACTCAGCTTAAGCTAAAACAAATAAATAGTAGTAACGATGAAACCATCATAGAAGTTCCAATAGCAATAAAAACTTCAGAGCAAATAGAACAAAACTTTTTAGAAAAAACATCTCAAGTTTTGTTTAAAGCAATTTATATAGATGAAAATGGAAAAGAACGAGAAGTTAGCAAAACTATTGAAACACAATCTATTTGGGAGGCACAAGCAGAGTTAAACCTAACAAATAAAGTAACTAAATATATACCTTATCAAAAAGGAGAAGAACGTGGCGTTTTAGTACAAACTATGATAAATAGCGAGTTAAAAGGTCATGTTTTGCCAGTTCTAAAAACAAAGTTAACAATGCAAGTTCCTAAAATGAATGATAAAAATCCACAAAGAGTAAGTGTATTATCAAATAAAACTCTTAGTACAAATAATGACACTACCGGTAATAAATTTGGTAGCCAAAATTATGAGTACAATGCAGAAACAGGTAGCTTAATTATTCAAACTGAAAATGAAGTAAATGAAGAAAAAATTTCATGGAGTATGCAGGGAGAAGATGAATACCTTATTAACTTTGTTTATGTTGGAAATGACGTATATGAGCAAGCAACTAAGAATGATTTCATAGCAGAAATGAAAGTACAAGGCGAAGTAACTATTCCTAATTCAGAAATGTCCACATTTGAAAAAGAAATAACAGTCCCTTACCAAGAAAAAGAAATAAAAGGTACTTTGTCAGATGTTAATATTTCTGTAGATGAGCCAATAACTAAAGCATACATATATGCAAATTATGACAAAACTGAAAATAAAGAACAAACACCATATAAAGCAAAATATCGTATACAAGTAAATGATGAAACAATAACAGATCAAATTCAAATTCAAACATTACCACAAGAATATGTTGATAATCAGGATAATGAATATGAGGTTGGAAGCAATAGTTGTATAAAACAAATTGAAATTCAGAAGGAAATATTTGAAAATATTTTAGGAGTAGAAGGAAGCATAGAAGTAAGCAAAACAGATGGTACTCTTATTGGAAAAATTGAAAATGAGAATTATACAATAGAAATTGAGAATGAAGATATAAGTGAAATAGTAATAAAAACAAGTAAACCAATTAGTTCAGGAAATCTTGATATAAATATAACCCAAGCATTGCTTGAAGAACAAAATTATACAAAAGAGCAGATGAAAGAAATTTCAAAAATTAAAATGGGGGCAATTATACAAATTGTAGATGAAAAAACAGCTAAAACTGTAGATGTTTATTTTGAAGAACCTGTTAACAAAGCAGAAGTTAGTATAATAGAAGGAAAACAAAATTTATCAACAGTTATAGAAAATAAAGATGTCCAAATAAGAGCTGTATTAGATACATCTAGCACACAATATGCATTATATAAAAATCCAACGTTAGAAATTGAATTGCCAAAGGAAATAGAAAAAGTAAATATCAAAAATGTAAATCTTTTATTAGAAGATGAATTAGAAATTAAAGAATCAAAAGTAGTATCTAAAGATGGAAAACAAGTTATACAAGTAGATTTAGAAGGTATACAAACAGAATATAATGAACAAGAAGTAGCATTAGATCAAAATGTTATAAGTAAAGGTGCAAACGTAATAATAAGCACAGATATGACAGTTGATCAATTTGCTACAAACAAACAAGAAAAATTAGTTATGTATTATACAAATGAAAACAGCAACTTATATCAAGATGAAAGTGAGCAAAAATTAGCAGTAGAAGACAAAGGTATTACTACAACTGATTTGAATTTAGTAGCTCCAAACGGAGTTGCAGTTACTAATAAAATGAGTGGTTATAAAGGTGAAAACTCAAGTACAATAAGTGCAAACGGTGAAACACAAGAGGTAGAAATTTTACCAAATTCTCAAAAACAAACCGTAACCATAGAAGGTACAGTAACCAATAATTATACAAATCCAATAGAAAATGTTTTCATTTTAGGAAGAACACCATTTCAAGGAAATAAAAATATAGAAAATTCAGAAGATTTAGCAAGTACATTTAATATGCCAGTAATCCAAGCAATAAATGTAAATGGAATAGAAAGTAACAAAGTTCAAATTTTTTATAGTGATAAAGCAGAGGCTAGTAAAGACCTAATAAATTCAGAAAATAATTGGACAAATCAACCAGAAAAATTAAATGAAGTAAAAAGTTATTTAATAGTAATAACAGGAGAAGTTCCAGCATCTACTAAAATCGGTTTCAGTTACAAAGTAGAATTACCAGAAAATTTAACTACTAACAATAGTGTATATGAAATGTATAAAGTATATTATGATAATAAAACTCAAACAGCAATAATAGGTGAAACAAAAAATGCTGGAATAGTTGGGTTAACTACAGGGCAATCACCTGAGCTAGAAATTGAGTTAAGTGCAAATGTAGAAAATAATGCACAAGTAGCAGAAGAGCAAATAGTAGAATTTACAGCAATAGTAAAAAATGTAGGTGAAAAGCAAGCTCAGAATGTAGTATTAAATATTCCTGTTCCAGAAGGAACTGTTTATACAAAATATAATTCATCAACCTTAACTTATGAAGATAATGAAAATCAGAAAAATATACAAGTTGATATAGGAACTATACAAGCAAAACAATCATCACCTACCAAATATGAACTAAAAATGAAGCAAGCAAGTTTAGGAGCAATAGAACATAGCGTAAATGCTACTGCAACTGGTCTAGAAGGAAATGTAACATCAAATAAATACACACTTGTAAAAACAGGTGCAAAAATAAATATGACTTTAGCAATTCCTAGAGATCCTGAAACAGCTCTTAACAAAGGAGATACTTTAATAAGCACATTAATAATAGAAGCAAGAGAAAATCTAAGTAATGTTGTAATAACAATGGATATTCCACAGGGAATAAAAATAAATAAAGCAATATATCAAGATAAAGAAGGAAAAGAACAAAATTATGTACAAATTCAAAATAATCAAATAAAAGTAACTATTCCAAGCATTGAAGCAGATTATATACAAAATGTAACTTTAGAGCTTGAAGTTGATACTTTCACAGGTGAATTTATGCATATTGCAAAAGCCGTAGCACAGGGAATGGAAGAGCAAACTTCAAATCAATTGGTATATTATGTTGGAGCACCAAGGTTTGATATAACACAAACATCAACTTCAGAAAGATATCTAAAAGAGGCAACAGAAATAACATATAAATTTACTATAAAAAATGTAGGAGATTCTAATGCACATGATGTAGTTTTTGAAGATAAATTACCAGAAGGTTTAACTTTCAAAAGTATGAAATATACATATCAAAATGATACAGAAACAGTTACTTCTACTTTAAACAATACAGCAGTAGTAAGATGGACTCAGTTTGATAAAGGTGAAGAAGCAATAGTACAAGTTGTAGCACAGGCCGATATATTACCAGAAAATAAAGAAGACAAAACTGTTGTAAATTCAGCAACAATAAGTGCGCAAGGTGTTAGTGCTAAAGAAACAAACTCTATAACAACAATTATTGAATACAATCCTAAATTATATGAAGGAAATTTGGGAAGTTCAGGTAATCAATTAAATTCAAATAATTATGGTACTTCAAATTCAAAATATAGAATTACAGGTACAGCATGGTTGGATAGCAATCAAAATGGGCAAAGGGAAGAGGAAGAAGAAAAGCTATCAGGAATTAGAGTTATGTTATTACAAAAAGCAAATAATCAACCAGTAAAAGACATTCAAACAGGAGAAGAAAAAGTTACAACAACAAAACAAGATGGTACATATGAATTCAATAACTTAGAAGTAGGAAATTACATAGTTGTATTCCTATATGATGCAGGAAAATATAATGTTACAGAATACAAAAAAGCAAATGTAAGTCAAAGCTATAACTCAGATGCAGTTTCAATGCTTATTAAATTAAATGGAGAGCAAGTATATGCCGGTATATCAGATACAATAAAAATCAAAGACGAATTAGTAAGAGACATAGATTTAGGTCTATATGTAGCAGAAAAATTTGACTTAAGGCTTGATAAATATATAGATAAAATAACAGTAACAACCAAAACCACAGGTACAAAAGCATATAATTTCAATAATGCAAAATTAAAAAAAGTAGAAATTTTAAGGCAAGATGTTGGGGCAAGCAGTATTGTTATTGAATATAAAATTGTAGTAACAAATGAAGGTCAGCTACCAGGTTATGTGAAAAAAATTATAGATTATTTACCAACTGGAACAAGCTTTAATTCAGAACTAAATACAGATTGGTATGTATCAACTTCAAAAACCGAAGCATATAATACCAGTCTAGAAAATACAATTTTATATCCAGGACAAAGCAAAGAAGTAAAACTTATTTTAAGTGCGCAAGTAACAGATAAAAACATAGGTAAATTCATAAACAATAATGCAGAAATTTATGAAAGCTATAATCAGCAAGGAGCTACTGATATAGATTCTACCGAAGCAAATAAAGTAGAAGGTGAAGATGACTTATCAAAGGCAGATATTATTCTATCAATAGTAACAGGTAAGATAGTAATATATTCTACTTTAGCACTAACAATATTAATTATGATTGTAATTAGTATCATAATAATAAAAAGAAAAATGTTAGAGAAAAAGGTGAAATAAAGGAGAAAGGAGGATAATCAACAAATGAATCGCAAAAAGAAAATTGGACTTATTGCATTAGCAATGATAGCTGTATTTATATGTATAGTAGCAGTTATTTCAATACTTCTTCCAATCAATGAAGAAACAATGCAAAAAGTTCCATTACTTACAAAAGAAGCGCTTATGATAAATGGTTCTACAACAAGTGGAACTGTTGCAACAAAAGGCGCACATGATAGTTCAAGTTTTTATCAAAATGGAAGTTTTTACTATGAATCATCTGCAAGCACTCTTAACAAAGTATTTATACCTACTATAGGAGATATTCAATTATATTGTGTGCAAAAAGGTGTACATTTTGAGTATGAAAAAGACTTAGTAGCATTGATAAGAGCCTTACATGGGCAAACAGGAACAAGTACATCTGGTTCACACATGGCACCACTTCCAGAAAAACGTTACTCTAACACTTATTATATATGTGTAAATAATCATACAGAGATGAAGCCTTCAGGTGCATATATTATAACAACTCCAAATAATATCTTAGCACCTTATAATGGTTCATACTCATATGGTGTAACAAGTTCATTTAGTAAAGGTGAAAATATTAGTAAAGAAGTAAGACAAGTGGCAATGTGGCTTAACCCAGAAATGAACCAGGGTGAAAGTTTTGCAGCCAGTGGAGCAAGTTTCAGCTATCTAGATATGGTGGAACAATTAAAAAATGAAGCATTAGATTATAGAGATTATGAAGCAAACTTAAAGGCACATGCAGACAGTCCTTTAAAAGAAACAACTAGTCAAGAAGTTAAAATAGATGTTAACCAAGATGAACAATACTATGTTGTAGGTCCATTTAAAATGGACTATGTAGAAGGAAATTCAAGCACAGCAAAATTTGCAGGAATTTCTAACATGGTAGTAAAAGGATATAATGACGAAGATAAGCAAAAATTCATAAAAGATATTGAAATAATAAATTATAGACAAAATGGTATAGAAAAAGAATTAAAATTTTTCAATCCAAAAAAGGAAGACGGATATGTTGATAGAGAAGACCATTCATATCCAGCAAGCGGACAAGAATTTTATATCAAAATAAAAAATCCAAATTTAGGTGTAACAGATGTAGATCAAAAAGTTAGATATTTTGATGTAAATGTAGAATATTCATACATGACAATTTATGCAATTCAATGTGAATTAGAAGGACATCAATTAGTTGCAACAGCAATTAAAACAGGACATAGTGATTCATATAACAGACATGGACATTTAACATCTTGCAGAGTTAATTATAGATGGAATGTTACAGATTGCCCACTTCCACAACAAAAAATGATAGATGCTTGGGGAGAGAGAAACTTATATAAATTAAATATTAATTTAACAGGAGTTCCTATAGATGAACCCCCATCAGACGAACCACCATCAGACGAGCCTCCATCAGAAGAACCACCATCAGAAGAACCACCAGAAGAGCCAAAATTAATAATGAAATTAGGTGGATATGTATGGGAAGATACTACAAATGGTAAAGAAAATATCGCAGATGGAATTCATTCAGGAATATATAGAGGAGAAGAAAATGACAGAGTTCTTCCAAATGTAAAAGTAACATTATATGAATGTGAAACGGACAGAAATGGAAGAGTTATATATGAAGATGGTAAACCATTAGCACATGTTGTAGATCTTCTATCAGAAGCTGATTTAATAGAGTTAACTAGAGAGGAAATTCATGATAGAGTAAATCCAAAATTAACGGATGAAGATGGTTATTATCAATTTGATGGTTTAGATCCTGAAAATAAATATTATGTTACATTGAAATATAATGGTCAAACATATTTACCAACAGAATATTTAGTAACAGGAAAAGAAGAAAAAGAAGATGGAACAAAATTCATTCATGAAAATTCAGTATCAGACATGGTATTTAATGCAAATTTATATAACACAGATATATGGGAAATAACATCAAAAGGAACTGAAGATGTTGATGTTAGAGATAGTTATAATAATAAATTTGCTGAAATAGGGTCATCACCAAAAAATTACGTTTCTAGTAACTCATTACAAACAAATCTATTAATACAAGATGGTAGAAAATACTATAATGAAATATATTCTGTAAATGACCTAATGGGTTATGAATTACAAGAAGATGGAAGCTATAGTAAGCAAGGCATTCAATTAATTGATGAATTTTACGATATAAATAATGATGGAAATATTATAGAAACTAATAAAATTGTAGAAGGTGAAATTAGCAGAAAGATACAAGAATATATTAGTAATTATAACCAATATCCAGAAGACGATGAATTAATAAATCTTTATGAATCTATTGTAAATGAAAATGCAAGAAATGAAAAAGAAAGAGAAATTCTATGGAAAAAATTACAATACATAGAAGATTGCAAAATAAATGCATATACAGGTTCACCATTTGAAAATGGAGAACTAGACTTATATCCAGTATATGATGACTTCGTAATAGATACAGAAAGTATGGTAATTCCAGGAGAAGGCACAAAACCACCAATTTATAATGGTCAATTCTATGTTAATTTAGGTTTATGGAGAAGAGCAAAAAATGACCTAGCATTAAAGAAAGATCTTTACCGTGCAGCAATAAAAATAAATGGTAAAACAGA
This sequence comes from uncultured Clostridia bacterium, assembly GCA_947623595.1. GTDB lineage: Bacteria > Bacillota > Clostridia > TANB77 > CAG-508 > CAG-273. The sequence goes on from CANQHC010000011.1 coordinate 10,633, forward strand.
AGTATATAATTACGATAAGCGTTCAGAAGAAGAAAATGGATACTGGGAAATTCAACTAAGAATGAGAGATTATGATACATATTATTCAGGTAACTATAATAGAGAGTTATATATTGCAGACTATAACTATAAATCAGCAATTACTAATTTATATGGATCAGATCTTGAAGTATATGTTACATACAAAATTACACTTAGAAATACATCACAACAAATCTTAAATGAAGTTACAGAAGTAGTAGATTATTATGATAAAGACTATACATATGTACCAGAGTTATCTTGGGTAATGTATAAAGACAGTGTAGAAGAAGGTAACGAAAAAGTAGCAGTTTCTAAAAATTCATATTATAACATGATGCATAATTTAAAATTAAGCGAAATAAAAAATGCAAGAGATGTAGCTAGCAGTTATTCAGAAACAGAAGAAAGAAATGGATTATGCAATGGAAATAGTATGTATGGGGAAGAAACACAAAACAATGTTGAACAAGAATATAATTCTGTTTATGTTCGTGGCTTAGAAAATAAAAAATTAGTATCTGGTGAAAGTGCATATATTTATTTAACATTTAAAGTAAAATCAGATGAAAAAGGCCCAGTAATTTTAGATGATGATAATATCTTAAAACAGAATTATGCAGAAATAAATGGATATAGAAATTATTACTCAGATGGAACAAAATTACCAAATGAAGTAGTAATTAGAGGAAATGATACCCCAGCAGGAATTATAGATTATGATTCAACACCGGGTAACTTACAACTAGAAGAACTAGAAGGTAATAGATATGAAAAGAATTTTGAGGATGATACAGATAGAGCAAAGAGCCTAAAATTAACCTTAAGTGATGAAGATGCTAGAAAAATGAATGGTATTGCTTGGGAAGATCAAAGAACTCAAACAGTAAATGGAGCTGTAATTGGAGATGGTGTTAGACAAGATGACGAAATGAAAGTACAAGGAATTACAGTAGAATTAGTAGAAAAAATTGCAAATGGAAGCGAATATATATGGCAAACAACAAAAACAGATGCAAATGGAAAATATGAATTTACAGGGTACATTCCAGGTGATTACATCGTTAGATTCAAATATGGTGATACAGTAGAAACTGTTTTAACAGCAAAAGATGGTTCTCAAAATGCAGTATCATATAATGGTCAAGATTTCAAAACAACAGTATATCAACAAGATTTGAAAAATGACAAAGGCATTTCAGATTATACAGAAAAATACTATAACATAGAAGAAGCAGATAAACTTAGTGTTAATGGAAAAACCAATGTATCAGATGCAAAAGACTTATGGGAAAATAAAACAATCAGTACTGGTAGAACAACCAATAATCAAACAACTTATAAAGATGAAACTTTCAAAGGAAGAACACAAGTTAATGAATATAGCTCAAAAAATGTAAACAATTATAAAGCAGAAGTTTTAGCTTCACCATATGCACAAGTAAAAAGTGATAGCATGATACAAGAGTTAATAAACAATACTAATATGTCAGCTGAAACAGCAATAATTGTAGCAGAGGTAGAATATAACAGAACATATACTGATGGTTACAACACAAAAAGCAATGGAAGCGACCTATACTTAAATGGAAACGACTATAATGGTGAATATGTATTTAAAGATGTTGATATAGGACTTACAGAAAGACCAAAAGCTCAATTAGAATTAGGCCAAAAAGTAACAAACGTAAAAATAGCACTTGCAAATGGAAATGTTTTATTTGATGCTATAAAATCTGTAGATAATCTAGTTTGGTTAGAAGGACAGCCATACAACTTAGATTCAAAAATGCAAAAAAATCAATATGAAGCATACTATAAAGAAAGCTTAACAGATAAAAATTACCATCGTTACTCATATAGAGCAGAAGTTGATAAACTAGTTACAGGAAGATATAATTCTACAGGTTCAAATGGCTTAATTCAAGCAATTATGGACGAAGAAATTATGCATGGAGCTGTAATTGAAATTACTTATAAATTGAATGTAAAAAATGTTGGAGAAACAGACTTTACAGGAAAAGACTTCTATTACAAAGCAAAAGGTAGTTCAGATGCTAGCAAAGTAACAACAACACCTAATATTGTAATAAATTATGTAGCAAATAACTTACAAAGTAATGCAATTGCAAATAAGGATTGGTCAGTTGTAACAAAAACAGATTTAATAAGCAGTGATCAAAGCAAAATAGAACAAAATCTAGTAAATAGCAGTCTAGAAGAAAGTCTTAACAGTTATAATGTAATATTGCAAACTTCAAAAATGGATAAAAACTTAAAACCAGGAGAATCAGTAGAAAAAGATTTATACTTAAGTCAAACTATTACATCACAAAACAGTTCAGATGATTTAAGATATAGTAATTTTGCTGAAATTGTACAAACATCTAATACTGTAGGTAGAAGAATGGCATATTCAATAGTTGGTAACCAAGATCCAACTCAAATACCTGCTGAAGTAGATAGTGCAAAAGCTGAAGATGTAACAATATTACCACCATTTGGTGCAAGTCCATTCTATTATGGAGTAGCAATTGTAGTAGCACTTATAATAGTAGCCGGAGCTATTCTAATTCAGAAAAAAGCAATGAAACAATAAACTAAAAAATGTCGTAAATTATTTGATTTGCAACAAAAAAATGAATATATTTCCACTCTTTGGAGAAAATAGTTTTAAAAACATATTTAAACAAGGAGTGGAAATTTTTTTATGGAATATAAAGTACTTAATGGAAAAGGTGCAATTTTGGGACAAAGTCAGTTAGAAAATTACTTAGAAAAAATCGCATCAGATCATAACTTGAAAAATTGCTCTGATAAAAATACTTATCCAATTCCTAGGTTAAAGGAAAATTTTGAATTAATTACACAAGTTTATCAATTATTAAATGAACATATAAAATTAAAACTTCCAATTCACCCAGCAGGAGAATGGATTTTAGATAATTATTATATTATAGATGAAACTGTAAAATCTATCAAAAGCGAGTTAACACCAAAAAAGTATGCTCGATTTTTAGGGTTAGTAAATGGAACATATGCAGGCTTTGCCAGAATTTATGTGCTAGCAAGTGAAATTGTAAATTATACTGACAATAAAATAGATGGAAAAAGTTTAAGTACTTATTTACAGGCATACCAGAAAAAGAAAAATTTGAATATGGAAGAAATATGGAATATTCCACTTTTCATTCAAATAGCTTTAATTGAAAACATTAGGGATATCTGTGAAAAAATTTATGCTTCTCAAATTCAAAAATATAAGGTAGAAAATATTATTGAAAGACTTGTAGAAAATAAAAATAGGGAAGAGCTACAATTTAACCATTTGAATGAATACCAAATGAAAGTAAAATCATATGGTGAAATGAAATATCCATTTATTGAATATTTATCATATCGTTTGAAAAAGTATGGAAAAAAAGCATATCCATATCTTGCAATTCTAGAAGAACAAGTAGAAAAAATGGGAATGTCTGTAGTAGAGGTAGCAAAAAAGGAACATTTTGATATTGCAATTCGAAAAATTTCAATAGGAAATGCAATTACAAGCATGAAAAACTTAAACAGAATTAGTATGGTAGAAATCTTTGAACAAATTAATGGTGTAGAAGATATTTTAAGAAAAGATCCAGCAAATGTATATGAAAAAATGGATTATCAAACTAAAATTTTGTATAGGAACTGCATAAAAAGTCTTTCTAAAAAAACAAAAATTTCTGAAGTATATATTGCCAAAAAAGTGTGGAATTTAGCAAATGCAGAAAAACAAAAAAATGTTAATCCAAATAGTTTAGAAAGTAAAAAAACTCATGTTGGATATTATTTAATCTCAGATGGAAAATCTGTATTATGGAAGGAACTTACAGGAAAAACACAAAACACAATAAATGCTAGTAAAAAAATAGCAATTGTGCTTTTTTGCATTGTTGCTTTAAGTATAGCAATTTCCGCTTCATTTGCAGTTTATTTATATAACAAAATACATTCAATTATATGGTCTATTTTATTAGGAATTGCTTTATTAGTTCCAGTAGAAACAATTATAATTCAAATTTTACAATATATTTTAGGAAAAATTGTAAAACCAAAACCAATTCCTAAACTAGATTTAGAAGATGGAGGAGTACCTGAAGAAAATGCTACATTTGTAGTAATTCCAACAATTTTAAATAGTGAGGAAAAAGTAAAAAAATTAATGCAAAACTTAGAAACATATTATATGGCAAATAAAAGTGATAACATATATTTTGCACTTTTAGGAGATTGTACTTCACGGAAAAAATGAAAAAGAACCATTTGATGAAGAAGTTATAAAAGCAGGAATACAAGAAGCGGAAAACTTGAATTTAAAATATCCATCAAGCAATTTTCCAAGATTTCATTTTTTATATAGAAAAAGAACATGGAATGATAAAGAAGAATGTTTTTTAGGTTGGGAAAGAAAAAGAGGGCTATTAAATCAATTCAATGAATATATTTTAGGAATTAGCAAGGACGAATTTTTAGCAAATACAATTAAAGGAAATATTCCACAAATACAATATGTAATTACATTGGACGCAGATACAAAATTAACCTTAAATACTGGGTTAGAGCTAATTGGAGCAATGGCTCATATTTTAAATAAGCCTATTCTAAATAAAAATAATGATTGCGTAATATCAGGACATGGAATTTTACAGCCACGAGTAGGAATATCTTTATTAGATGTTCAAAAAAGTATATTTACAAAGATTTATGCAGGTGCAGGTGGAAAAGATGCCTACACCAATGCTATTTCCGATATTTATCAAGATAATTCCGAAGAAGGAATTTTCACGGGAAAAGGAATTTATGATTTACATGCATTCTCAACCATCTTTTCTCATGAAATACCAGAAAACACAGTACTAAGCCATGATTTATTAGAAGGAAGTTATTTAAGATGTGGACTAGCATCTGACATAATGTTAATGGATGGATATCCTATAGGTTATAATAGTTTCAAAGCAAGGCTTCACAGATGGATTAGAGGAGATTGGCAAATTATAGGATGGCTAAAAAATACGATAATAAATAAAAAAGGGGAGAAAAAGAAAAACCCATTAAACTTATTATCAAAATACAAAATTTTTGATAATTTAGTTAGAAGTTTATTAGAACCGACAATAATGATTGCATTAATTCTAATTAGCATAATAGACATTTTTTACAATATTTCAATAGGTCCAATTGTAACTCTTCTTATTTTAGCAACTATAATGCCAAGTGTAATAGAAATTATAAGTAGAATTTTATTTAAAAAAGATCAAGAAACAGTTCAAAAAACATTTACTAAAACTATTGGAGGAATAAAGGCAAGTTTGATTAGAGCAATTCTAGCGATAGCAGTCTTACCGGATAAAGCCTATTTTAGCATAAATGCCTGTGTAAAAACATTGTATAGAATGACAGTAAGCAAAAAACATTTTTTAGAATGGATGACAGCAGAAGAGGCAGAAAAAAATGCCAAAAAAGATTTAAAATCATATTATCAAAATATGTTTCCAAACATTGTTATTGGAGTATTAAGTTTACTACTTTTATTTTTGCTTCCACCTAAAAATATCTACAGTATATTCTTATTTTTCCTAAGTTTACTATGGCTTATTGCACCAGCAATTTTTTGTTATATCAGTAAAGAAATAAAGCCTGTGGATAAACTAAAACAGTTAAATAATGAAGAAAAAGAATATTTACTTCAAATAGGAAGAAAAACATGGCAGTATTTTAAAGAATATATTAATGAAAAAAGCAATTTTTTACCACCTGACAATTACCAAGAAGATAGAAATCCTAAAATCATATTAAGAACTTCTCCAACTAATATTGGGCTTAGCTTATTAGCAGTTGTTTCAAGCTATGATTTAAAATATGAAAATTTAGAAGACACAATTAATCTTCTAGAAAAAATGCTAAATTCAATTGCAAATTTACCAAAGTGGAATGGTCACTTGTATAATTGGTATGACATAGAAAAACTTAAGCCATTAACTCCTAGATATGTGTCATCTGTAGATAGTGGAAATTTTGTAGGCTATCTTTTTACTTTAAAACAATTTTTTAAAAACGTAAATTATAGTAATCAAGATCAAATTCAAAACTTAATAAAAATGGTGGATCAATTAATAGAACAAACTGATTTTTCAGTTCTATATGATGAAGAAGTTAGGCTATTTTCAATCGGCTTTAATATAGAAGAAAATAAACTAACAGATTCATACTATGACTTGCTAGCTTCAGAGGCAAGGCAAACAAGCTTAGTGGCAATTGCAAAAAAAGATATTCCAGCAAAACATTGGAATAACTTAAGTAGAACTCTAACAATTTTAAATAAATATAAAGGGCTAATTTCATGGTCTGGAACTGCTTTTGAGTATCTAATGCCAAATATTAATATTCCAACTTATCCAAATAGTTTGCTTGATGAATCAAGCAAATTTATGATAATGAGTCAAAAGGAATATGCTAAAAAATTAAGTATTCCATGGGGAATTTCGGAATCTGCTTTTAATTTAAAAGATCTACAAAATAACTATCAATATAAAGCATTTGGAATCCCATGGCTCGGGTTAAAAAGGGGATTATCAGACGAAATGGTAGTAGCTTCCTATGGAAGTATTATGGCCTTGTCTGAAAAACCAAAAGATGTAGTAGAAAATTTAAAAAGATTAGAAAGTCATGGAATGTATCAAAAATATGGATTTTATGAATCAATTGATTATACACCAACAAGATTAAAAAAGGGGCAGGAATATATGCCTGTTAAGACCTATATGGCACATCACCAAGGACTTATTTTACTTGCAATTAATAATTTATTTTCAAATAAAATTTTGCAAAAAAGGTTTATGGAAAATCCAGAAATTCAAGCAGTAGATATTTTGCTACAGGAAAGAATGCCAGAAAATATTATTCTAACAAAAGAGGAAAAAGAAAAAGTGGAGAAAATTAAATATGTAGAAGATAGCATTTATTGTCAAAGGGAAATAACCAAGCCACAATCCAAATTACCACAAATAAATTCTCTAACAGGAAACGGGTATACAATTATGATGGATGCAAAGGGAAGAGGGTTTAGTAAATATGAAGATATTTTAATAAATAGATATCAAAAAAATTCTGATGTCGATCAAGGAATATTTTTCTTCTTAAAAAATGTTAAAACCAAAAGAATATGGACAGCAAATTATATGAACTATCTATCTGCACCAGATAAATACACTGCATATTTTACACCTGATCAAAACAAAATAGTAAGGCTTGATGGAGATATTGAAACTGTTATGAAAGTAACTATTTTACCAAATGAACCAGTTGAACTTAGAAGTTTAGAGCTAACAAACTTAGGGTTAGAAGATCAAACTATCGAAATTATAAGTTATTTAGAACCAGTATTATCTTCAGCTCAGCAAGATAATAGTCATCCAGCATTTAATAAATTATTCTTAAATTATGAATATTCAGAAGAATTGGGAGCAATTATTGTAAATAGAAGAAAGAAAAGTGAAAAAGATCCTTCAATATTTTTAGGAGTATGCTTTCAATCAGAAAAAGAGACTATTGGAGAGTTGGAATATGAAATTGACAAAGAAAAATTCTATGGAAGAAATGAGCTAAATCTTCCAAAAGTAGTAGAACAATCAAGCCCACTTAGTAAACAAATTGAATATACAACAGATCCAATTATAAGTTTTAAAAGAACAATTATAATAAAACCAGAAGAAAAGGTAAATTTAAGTTTAGTAACAGCAGTAGGAAAAACAAAAGAAGAAGTAATACAATATCTTAAACAAATGGAAAGCAGTGAAAAAATTAAACATCAATTTGAACTAGAAAAAGCTAAAGTTGAAGCTGAAAATAGATATTTAGGAGTTAATGGAAAAGAATTAGAATTTTATCAAAAAGTTTTAGGATATTTATGGACCTTTAATCCTTTGAAAACATTACAACCTTTTACCATAACATCTCTAGATACAAGCAAATTATGGAAATATGGCATTTCAGGAGATTTACCCATTCTACTAGTAAAAATAAAAGAGCCAGAAGAGATAGAAGTAGTAGAACAAATGCTAAAATTATATCATTATTTTTATCTAAAAAATATAAAGATGGATTTAGTAATTATAAATGAAGAAGCATATAGTTATCAAAACCAAGTAAAAGATAGTATTTTTAGTAGTATATTAAATGAAAATATAGGATATTTGCAAAATATTAAAGGAGGCATATTTGTTTTAGAAAATTTAACTCAAGAAGAAATTAACTTGCTAGAGGGAAGAGCAAATTTAAGTATAGATGCAAGCTATGGAAGTAGCATGCGTTATTTAAAAGAATTAGAAGAAGAATATTTAGAAAAAGCAAAAGAAATAATATCAGAAGAACAGCCTAAAATAATTGAAAGCACACAACCAATCCGTCAAAAAATAGAAGATTTAAAATATTTTAATGAATATGGAGGTTTTTCACAAGACGGAACTGAATACAATATTCGTATTAATAAAGAAGAAAAGTTGCCAACTGTCTGGAGCCATATTTTAACAAATGAAAACTTTGGAACATTAGTAACTGAAAGTATGGGAGGTTACACTTGGTATAAAAACTGTAGGTTAAATAGAATAACTTCTTGGCAAAATGAACCAGTAATTGATCCACCATCAGAGATTATATATTTACAAGATAGAGAAAATAAAAAAACATGGTCACTAGGTTTGGGCCCATGTCCTGATGAGAATGATTACTATATTACTTATGGTTTTGGATATGCAAAATACCGCCATGAAAGTAAGGGGCTTACACAAAAATTAGAAGAGTTTATCCCTATGGATGATCCAGTAAAAGTTCAGATTTTGCAATTGGAAAACAATGAGTTAAAAAAGAAAAAAATAAAGTTAGTATATTATTTAAAGCCAGTTTTGGGTGAAGATGAAGAGAAAACAAATTCATATTTTAATTTACAGTTTTGTGAAAATTCTAATTTAGTTTATGCCCAGAATTTATCTGCTGAAGAAGGTTTTCAAGATAATTTATTTGTTACAAGTAGTGAAAAAATAACATCATATACAGGCAGTAGGGATGACTTTATAGGAAAGGGAAATTTAAGTCATCCAGAGGCACTCTATCAAATAGAACTGAATAAACAAAATTCATTATGGCAAAGAGGTATTATAGCAATTCAATGTGAAATAGAATTAGAAGCCTTAGAAAGTAAAAAAATTATTTTGTGTTTTGGAATGGGAGAAACATTATTAGAATGTCAAGATTTAGCATATCAGTATGGTAATATTGGAAAAGTATATGAAGAATATGAAAAAACAAAGAAATTTTGGAGGGAAAAAACACAGTGTTTGCAGGTAAATACACCTTTAGAATCAACCAATATATTGCTAAATGGTTGGCTAATTTATCAAGTATTAGCATCTCGTATTTTAGCCAAAACAGGATATTATCAATCAGGTGGTGCATATGGCTTTAGAGATCAATTACAAGATACAATAGCACTCAAATATATAGATCCAGAAATTATGAAAAAGCAAATTTTAAAGCATTGTGAGCATCAATTTGTTGAAGGAGATGTTGAACATTGGTGGCATGAAGAAACGCAAAGAGGAATTAGAACAAGGTTTAGTGATGACCGTTTATGGTTAGTGTATTTAGTAGAAGAATATATTAACTTTACAGGAGATTTTAGCATTTTATCAGAAATTGTTCCATACCGCTTAGGAAATGTTTTAGAAGAAGGAGTGGACGAAAAATATGATAGATATTCAAAGTCTGAAATAGAAGAAAGTGTGTATGAACATTGTAAAAAAGCTATTCAAATTTCCTTGGATTTTGGAGAAAATGGAATTCCTAAAATTGGCTCTGGAGATTGGAATGACGGATTTAGTGAAGTTGGAAATCAGGGCAAAGGAGAAAGTGTATGGCTTGGATTTTTCCTATATGATATATTAAGAAAATGGATTCCGATTTGCTCACAAATGAATAAAGAAAATAATCGAAAAGAAGAAACAACTGATGAAGAAAATAATTATGATGAGCAGGAAGAAATAAAAATGTATGAAAATATAATGGAAAAACTAAAAAAAGCATTAAATACAAATGGATGGGATGGAAGATGGTATAGGAGAGCATTTACAGATGATGGACATATTTTGGGAAGTATGCAAAATGAAGAATGTAGAATAGACAGCATTGCGCAAAGTTGGTCAGTAATTTCGACAGCTGGTGATAATGATAAAAAATATATTTCAATGGATAGTTTGGAAAATCACTTGGTAGATAAAGCAAATGGTATTATCAAATTATTAGATCCACCATTTGAAAAAAGCGTATTAAATCCGGGATATATAAAAGCATATTTGCCAGGAACAAGAGAAAATGGAGGACAATACACACATGAGTGTTGCTGTTAAGACAGTTCTTCAAACGAAGTGAGTTAGAAATGTCTTATGCAACTGAGCGTAGCGAAGTTGTATACCTTGAAAAAATATTGATACTCTTAAAAATACATATATTACGAAAAAGTTCCGTAAACGGAAAAAATTCGTAATAAAATAATTGACTTTATGAAAAAATGCAAAAAATGTTTCACATTTTTACGCTTGGTGGTATAATATAAATGTGAAACAAAATCAAATAAAAACAATAAAAAAAGTTTCACATTTGAAAGTAGTACAAAATGCTAAAGCATTTTGCATAAGTTATCCGTAATTCATTTTATTCAAACGGATAACTTAAAAGAGGAAAAATTGTGGAAGAAAAAATGGAAATAATGACTCTTCTTCAGGATAAACAATTACTTGAACATGAATTACAATCACTTGCTTATGGAGCAGTTGAAATAAGAGAAAAAGATTCAAACAAATATATATATGTACATTACAGAGAAGATGGAGTAGCTTTAACAAAATATGTTGGAGAATACTCTGAAGAACTATATAATCTAGTTTTGAATAATAGCATTAAAGCAAAAGAATTAAAATTCCAGCAGAATTAACAGAAGAATTTAAAGATTTACTTATTTCATATTATGAAAGCAAAGATGAAAAACAAATAAAGAAATTTATTAAAGAGAAATGTTATATGAGCATTTAATCACAAAAATTATAATTAAATAATAAAAGGAGCAAAATATATGGAAGTAAATAATATTATTGAACAACTAAAATATTATACAGAAGAATTACCTGATGAAGAATTTGAAAATTCAGATGATTATAAAATATGCCAGTATATAATACAAAAAAGAGAAGACCATTATATTAATGACAAAATTGATATAGGTAGGAATGATTTATGCTATTGTGGAAGTGGAAAAAAATACAAAAAATGTTGTATAAATAAAAATAATTCTGAAGAATTAGAAAAACTTAATTTAATAGATAAATTTGTTTGTAAAGCAGAATGGCATTTAAAAAGAAAAGAAGAAAAAAAAGCATATGAACTATTAAGAATTGCATGGTTTGATGTTCAGGATATATGTAAAGAAAATAATATAAAGAGTATAGAAGAATATGATGAAAAATATAAAGGATATGATTGTTTATTAAATTGGATTCAAGATTATGAAGATATATTAGCAATGAGCGATGAAAAAAGTAAGTTATATGAAAGACTTGAATTATGGAATACTGTAGAAAGAATATTTGACTTGAATAATGAAGAACAATTGTACTGGAAAGAAAGAGCTATAAGAGAAAAAGCAAACACAGAATTTAGGCTTGAGAATGAAACAAAAGCAACAGAAATGATAGAAGAATATTTAAAAGAAAAGCCAGATTGGGCATGGGGATATATAGAAATGTCAGACTGGTATGATGAAGATAAAAATTCAAAGTATTATAATTTAGAAAAAGCAAAAAAGATTTTATCAAGAGCAGAGCAAATAAAAGATATGGAAGATATTGAAGTCGTTTATGAAAGATTAGAAGACATATATGATAAATTAGGTAATAAAGAAAAATCAAAAGAATATGATGAAAAATGGCAGAAATATGTACATAGAAAATAAGGAATAAAAGGTAAATAAAAATATCTTGAAATTGAAGCTTTAATAGCTTCTTTTTTTCTTTTCATGTACTCATTTTAAACTAAACAATAAAATACATAGTAAAATGCATTACAGATGTCAGTATGTTATTTGCAATAAAGAATAAAAAATACAAAAATTGGAAATACTTACAATTAGAGGAGTGAGTGTAATGCAAAAGGAAAATTCAAATGATATATGTAAAGGAAAATATAAAAAAAAGAATGATTTTAAAATAAATATAATATTTAATGAGAATGGAGAAAATTTAGAACATATTATAGAAAGAGCATTTAGCAATTATATATTAAGAAATAATAGTACAAATTAGTAAAATCAATATCAAAACAAGAGATAATATGATATAATTAAGTCAGCTGTTCGAAGCTTTACTGAGCTACAGCTAACTTATGTAACCGAATACATATGAGGTTGCATAAATTAATATAAGAGTATCAATATTATCTCATTTTTATTTTAGCAAGAAGGAGGAAAAGTGAAGCTTAATATAATGAATAATATTGATTATAAAGTAGGCATATATATTAGACTTTCAAGAGAAGATGAAGAAAAAGAAAAGTACCAAGAAAGTGAAAGTATTGGAAACCAAAGAACTTTGCTAATGCAATACATTAAAGAGAATAAACTAAATTTTATTGCAGAATATGTTGACGATGGTGTAAGTGGCACAAGTTTTGATAGACCCGCATTTAATAGAATGATAGCAGATATCGAAAACGGAAAAATTAATATGGTAGTAACTAAAGATTTATCAAGACTCGGAAGAAATTATGTACAATCTGGTCTTTATATAGAAGATTATTTCCCAGAACATAATGTGAGGTTTATAGCTATTTTAGACAATATAGATACTGCTTATGATACATCAAATAATGATATAGCACCATTTAAGTCAATATTAAATGAAATGTATGCAAAAGATACATCAAAGAAAATAAATAGTATTTTGCAATCAAAAAGAAAACTTGGAGAATATCTAGGAACAGCGCCATATGGTTATAAAAAAGATCCGGAAAATAAATACCATTTAGCCATCGATGAAGAAGCAGCAAATGTTGTAAAACTAATATATGAAAAATATTTAGCAGGTTTTGGTACAATGCAAATAGCAGATTATTTATCTAAACAGAAAATTCCAATTCCATCAGATTATAATAAAAGAAATAGGGGAGCAAAATCTTTGACTTATGGACTATGGCAACAATCTACTGTAAGATTCATTCTTTCAAATGAAATTTACACAGGAACAGTTATACAAGGAAAGAGAAAAAAGGTTAGTTTTAAATCAAAGAAATTTATTAATCTTCCCGAAGAAGATTGGGTAAAAGTAGAAAATATGCATGATGCCATTATAAGTAAAGAAGATTTTGAAAGAGCTCAAAGACTTATCAAAGCAACTAGAGGTACAAGAGTAGTGCAAAATGATTATTTATTTAAAGGATTACTTAGATGTTATGACTGTGGAGGTTACATTGGAATAAGAAGTCCAGATAAAAACGGAAATATTTATGGCAGATGCCAAAGATATGGAAGGTTTGGAAAATTTGATGTATGTTCACCACACAATTTCAATTATCAAGTTTTTGAAAAACAAATGCTAGAAGTTTTAAGAGAGGTCTGCAAAGTTTATACCAATACAAAGAAACTAGAAGAAATTGCAAAACAATCGAAGTCAAAGCAGTCTAAAGAAATTGATATAAAAAAGCAGATAGACTCTTTCAAACAAGCAATAGAAAAAGAAACTAGAAAGTTGGAAGTAATGTATGATGATAGACTTGCAGGAATTATCACACTAGATGAATATATGAAAAATGCAAATAGAATAAAAGAAACTGTTAAAGGTTATGAACAAAACATCAAAGAGCTTGAGAAAGAAATATCTTGCGAAAGTGATAAGACGAAAAATGAAAGTAGATTAGACAATTTGATAGAAGAATTTCTTAATATGGAAAAACCAACAAAAGAAATAATTAGAGAATTTATAGAAAAAATAGAAATTCATAGTGACAAGCAAGTTGATATTTATTTCAACTTTAAGCCACTACAAGAAGTTAATAATAATTTAGAAAAATTTATATGTGCTAAAAAGAATTATGAGAAAAAGGTTGTATAAAATCACATAGCATAAGAGAATATAGTATAATAATATTGACAAATGTAATACAACGTAGTACAATAAAATAAAAGGAGTTGATATTTATGACTATTTCAGTTAGATTAAATGATAAAGATGCAGAATTAATTAAAGAATATGCAGATATGAATAATATTTCCTTATCTGATTTAATAAGAAATGCAGTATTAGAAAAAATTGAAGATGAATATGATTTAGAATGTTATTATAAAGCACTAGAAGAATATAAGAAAAACCCTAAAACTTATACAATGGATGAGGTAAAAAAGGAGTTGGGGTTATAAGTGAAATATAGTGTGGTATTTTCTGAAAATGCAAAGAAACAATTAAAAAAATTAGACAGACATATATACTCCCTAATAATAGGATGGCTAGAAAAGAATATTCAGGGAACGGAAAATCCTAGAATACATGGCAAAGGATTAACTTCGAATAGGTCTGGTCAGTGGAGATATCGTATAGGCGATTATAGATTAATATGTGAAATTAAAGATGAAGAAATTGTGATTTTAGTGTTAGAAATAGGACATAGAAGAGAAGTATATAAATAAATAAAATGTCCACAACCGCAATACACACATTCCGCCATTTGGGCAATTATAGCAGGGGCATTGTTAGGTTTTGGAAACAAAGCAGGAGAATATTATCGAATGATAAATCCAATTGAGCATAGTAGAACGAAGGAATCTGCAAATAAATATAAAGTAGAGCCATATGTGGTACCTGCTGATATTTATGGAAAGAAAAATTTAGCAGGTAGAGGAGGATGGACTTGGTATACAGGTTCAGGCAGTTGGATGTATGAAGCGGGAATAAAATATTTATTAGGAATATATATAGAAAAGAAAAAATTAAAAATAAATCCATGTATACCAAATGATTGGAAAGAATATACCGTAAAATATAAATATGGAGATAGTATTTATCACATTCACGTAAGAAACCCAAATAGCAAATGCAATGGAATAACGTCTTTCAAATTAAATGGACAAGAAATAAAAGAAAAGCAAATAATATTGACACCTACTGGAGGAATTTATAATATAGAAATTGAAATGTAACTATTGACAATTTTCGACAAGAATGGTAATTTTAATTTATAAAGTTATAAAGGGGGTGTAAAATATGAGTGAGAAAGCAAAATGCGTTATAGCTTATATTTTTGGTTGGATAGGAGGTCTTATAGTATTATTTGCTGTAAAAGACAGTGAAAGAAATACTAGATTCCATGCAGCACAAGCTATTGTAATAAGCGTAGCATATTTTATTATTTCTATTGCTTATAGTTTAATACCAATTACTATTCCATTTTTTGGCACAGCATTATGGGTTGTAGAGATAGTCCTAATTGTTATGGGAATTGTTAAAGCAAACCAAGGTGGTGAACCTGAGCTACCTGTAATAGGAAGCTTAACAAAGTCTATTTTTGGAAAGGTAATTGATAAATAATAAAATATATAACCAAAAACAAAAGAAGATGTTCTAAGAATTGCGTTTAATTATAATGCTTTAGAACATCTTATTATATATAAATTATTAAAGATTTGTTGAAAAGATAATGTTAGGTCATTTACTTTAATAGCACTAAAAAATATATCATAAAATAAGAAAGGGTGCAAGTATAAATATGGATGAAAAAGATAAAGAATTTAGAGAAAAATATGGATTAGATTCAGAGGTAGAAAAAGATTCAAAAATTATTGATTTTCAAATTGCAGCCATTGAGCATAAAAGTAAACATGAAATTGGTGGTGTTCCATACGAAAGGTATGCAACACCTGAAGAAGCAGGTATAAAAATGGCACAAGAATTAGTTAAGCAAAGGAGAGAAGAAAGGGAGGCTAGAAGAGCGGAAGAAGAGCAAAAACTTTCAAATAAAATATTTAGAAAGATTGAAAAAAAATTATATGCATTAAAAGGTTCAGCAAAAAAAATTAAAGAGAATCTTGACAATAAAAAAGGAAAAAAGATGTCAACTAGAGCAATAGCAATTGTGCTATCAGCTACAGCTCTTCTAAGTACGGCAGGTATAATATCTCAAGCAGGAAAAGCACAAGACAAATCTTTAGATGAGCTAATAGAAGAAGGAGCTAACATTAATAAACTAGGGTTAAGCCAAGAAAGTATAGATCAAGTTATAGAATTAGACAGTTTTTTTGAAACTGCAGACAATAAAGTAGTAGAAAGGGAAGACCTTCTACAAAAAGCGTATGATTTATATGACTTGAATTTGAATGCTATAAAAGAGAAAATAGGATATACATTAGGCTATCCAGCAGAAAAAGTGATAGTTCAATATGGATTTGATAATGCCGATGGAAGACAAACTTCTTCAGTTAGAGTATATGAAAATCCAGACCAAAGAGATACTGAAAAACCAATTATTGCTTATTCAGATATTGGAGCTAAAATACTTCCAATACCAGATGCTCAAACACTTCCAAAAGATATATGTGATGCTATTTGGAATTTAAACACTATTAATGAAATAGTACAAAATATTCAAGAAAGAAAAATTACAGATGTAAATGCATTCAAACAATTAAAAAAATCTCTTAATGTTTTGCAAAAATTTGCTTCAAAAGAACTAATAAAGGGAAAAGATAATTCACTTGCATTATTATCTTATGAAGATGCTGAAAAAAGGCAAGAAGAAATTGCGAAAAAAGCTGATGACAGAGAAGGAAGATAAAATTAAAAAAAGTGGTGTAATAATTTATTTGTGAAAATTGCATAAGTGTTGGCAAAATAAATTATTATGCCACTTTTTTTATTGCGTAGGAAAAATCGCTAGATTTTTCTGGAGCAACAAGGTTAAGTTACCTTGGGCTGTGCATATTTGCGAAGCAAAATGCACATATGGCGAAGCCACTTTTCTTATAACAAAAAGATTACAAAATTGTTAAAAAAAACTTGTACAAAAAACTGGAATATGATATATTTATACTGAAATAAAAGAAAAATGGCTTTGAAAATTATATGTAATATTTATATAACATCATGAAATGTTCTATACAATAAAAAGAATAAATGTCTAAAAGAAAGGCGGGACTTTTTGTGGAAGAAAAAAAAGAAAATCCAAACGAGGAAAATAATCAAGAAGAAAAAAACAATATTGAATACAGAAGAACAATTCTTGTGGTGGACGATGAAAAAAGAATTGTAGACATTTTAGTTTATAACTTACAAAAAGAAGGTTACCTAACATTAGAAGCATCTGACGGAGAAGAAGCTATTAGGCTAGCAACAGAAAGAAGACCTGATTTAATTTTATTAGACATCATGATTCCTAAAATAGATGGTTTAACTGTATGCAAAAGGTTAAGGCATACATTAAATGTACCAATTCTAATTTTATCTGCTAAAGATGAAGAAATAGATAAAATTCTTGGATTAGAATTAGGCGCAGATGATTATATTACAAAACCATTTAGTGTAAGAGAATTAATGGCTAGAGTTAAAGCAAATTTAAGAAAATCAGAAATGTCAGGGCAGGATTTTGACATTACAGAAGAACCTAGAAAAGTTCGTAATCGTATGCAAATAGGAGAACTTATAATTGATCTAGATAAATTTGAAGTTAGAGTTAGAGGAGTAGTAATAGACTTAACCTTAAGAGAGTTTGAAGTACTAAAATATTTAGCAAATCAGCCAGGTCAAGTAGTAACTAGAGAGATTCTATTAGAAAAAGTATGGGGCTATGAATATTATGGAGATATTAGAACAGTAGATGTTACTGTTAGAAGAATCAGAGAAAAAATTGAAAAAGATACTTCTAATCCAAAAATTTTAATTACAAAAAGAGGAGTTGGATATTACTTAGCAACCAACTAATAGGTTTGAAAAATGATATAAGAGGATTGAAAAATGATAAAATCTATACAAACGAAAATTATATTAATCTTTTTCATGTCATGTATTGTTATAATTACTGCACTTTCATTTTTTCATATTAGTATGTTAGAAAAAATAAAAGAGCCACTTGCAGATATCAGTAGTCAACAAGAAGTATACAGCGCAGTCACTATGCAAATAGAACAAACAAAAATTGTTACTGTTATTGCAGTTGGCGTTTTTGCTGTCATTACATTGCTAATAGGTTATTATGTATCTAAAACTGTAATAAAACCAATTGATGGGCTAATTAAAAGTGCAGAAAAAATTGCTAAAGGTGAAGAAATTGAAATTAGTAAAATAGATGGAAAAAGAACACAGGTCGACGAATTAGTTAATGCTTTTAGCTTAATGACAAATGAATTAAAACAAAATTTGAATGAAATGGGAAAGCAAAAAAAGCAAATAGAAACTATTTTATTACATATGACAGATGGAATTATTGCATTTGATATGGAAGGAAAGATTATTCATATAAATCCTGCAGCTACACAGCTATTAAAATTAACTACGCAGGATCAGCAATTTGATGAAATATTTAAAAAATTGCATGCAGACATAAACTTAGAAAAAATAGTGTATTTAGAAAATTGGACATCTTCTGAACAAAGAATAAATATTGGAGAAAAATATGTTAATCTTCTTTTTGCACCTTTTCAAGATGAAAATGGCAAGCCAGCAGGTGTTATTGTTGTAATACAAGATATTACAGAGCATGTAAAACTTGATAATATGCGTAAAGAATTTGTTGCTGACGTTTCTCATGAACTTAAAACTCCAATTACTTCAATTATGGGGTATGCAGATACTCTACTAGAAAGTGAATATGACAAAGAAATGCAAACCAAATTCTTGGAAGTAATAAGTTCAGAAGCTAGAAGAATGGCTAAATTAGTTACAGACTTATTAACTCTTTCTAGATATGACAACAAAAAAATTATAAAAGAAGAATCAGAATTCGATCTAGGGGAATTAACTAAAAAATGTATAGAAAGACTAAGATTTGAAGTAGAGAAAAAAGAGCATCATATTGAATGTTTTGTTACAGCAAATGTACCACCAATTCATGCTGACAAATATGGAATTGAAAGAGTAATTTTAAATATTATTTCAAATGCCATAAAATATACTCCAGAAAAGGGTACAATAAAAGTATATGTTGGCTTTGTATATAATGATGCATATATAAAAGTAATAGATAGTGGAATTGGAATTCCTGAAAAAGATTTAGGAAGAATCTTCGAAAGATTTTATAGAGTTGATAAAGCAAGAACTAGAGAAATGGGTGGAACTGGTTTAGGTTTACCAATTGCAAAAGAAATTATTACTCAAAACAATGGAAGTATAGATATAAAAAGTGAGCCAGGAAAGGGTACAGAAGTAGTCATCAGAATTCCAGTAAACAAAAAATAACACAGAAGAAGGGATATCAAAATGATAGTAATAAATGATAAAGTAAAAAATGCATTGGAGTGGATTTTATGCATTATAATTGCCTTTGTTTTAGCAGTGGCAATTAAATATTTTATTGGTACTCCAACAATAGTAAGTCAGGTATCAATGGTCCCTACATTACAAGAAAATCAAAGATTAATTTTAAATAGATTATTAAGAACTAAAAAAGAAATGCCACAAAGAGGGGACATTATTACATTTGAAGCTCCAACAGTAAAAGGGTATACTTCAATAGAAGAAATGGATTTTAACAATCCAGTTGCAAAATATGAGAATGAGCCAAAAAGTTGGTGGGGCAAATTTACTTATTATGTATTAGAATTTAACAAAGAAAGCTATATAAAAAGAGTTATAGCTTTACCAGGAGAACATGTAAAAATTGAAAATGGTAAAGTATATATCAATGGAGAAGAATTACAAGAAGATTATTTAGTAGAAGAAACACCAGCCAGCTTACGTGGAGAGCCAACATTTAACGATTTTGTAGTTCCAGAAAATTGTGTCTTTGCAATGGGAGACAACAGAGATCAATCTACTGATTGTAGAGCATTTGGATGTATTCCTTTAGAAAAAATTGAAAGCAAAGTTTGGATTCGTTTTTGGCCTTTGAATTTATTTGGAAAAGTTTAAAATAATGATAACTCAAGTAATAAAAAACACAAGGAGGATAGTACTTTGGCTTTTGAAAATATAATAGGCAATGAGAAAATGAAAGAATTACTAAATACATCAGTTGCAAATAATAACATCGTGCATAGTTACTTATTTATTGGACCAGATGGAGTAGGAAAAAGTTTATTTGCTACAGAATTTGCAAAAATGATTCTATGTGAAGCAAATTCTGGAAAGCCTTGTGAAAATTGTAAGTCCTGTATTCAATTTTCTGGTGGAAATCATCCGGATTTTTTGAAGATTGAGCCTGAAGATGAGAAAAAAATAAAAATAGAGCAAATAAGATATTTACAAGAAAAAATAGCAGAAAAACCTGTAACATCTTCTAAAAAAGTATATATTATTTGTGACAGTGAAACAATGACTAGAGAGGCCTCAAATGGGCTATTAAAAACATTGGAAGAGCCTCCAGAATATGCAGTAATTATTTTATTAACTTCAAATGAAAGTGCATTATTAAATACTATAAAATCACGTTGTATGAAGATGAATTTTTTGCCAATTTCAGAAAATCAGATTATGCAATATCTAAGAGCAAATGGGCTTGGCGAAAATATGACGGAAAATATGTTAAAATTATGTGAGGGGAGCATTGGAAAAGCTCTCAAGGTAGAAAATGAAAAAGAACAGTATCTACAAGTAGAAGAATTAATCAAAAAAATTAGTAAACAAGATATCACACAAATATGGAGACAAGCAGATGTCCTATATCAAGCTAAAGAAAATATAGTTCCATTATTAGAATATATGATAATTATATTTTATCAGTTACTGAAAAAACAAAATAAAATGTGTTATGAAAAAGCTATTCAAATAATAGAACAAACTAAAAAGAGAATTCAAGCAAATGCAAATTATGATATGTCAATAGATAATTTGCTATTAAGGTTATGGGAGGAATTAGTTTGAAAAATATTATAGGAGTAAGGTTTAGAAAACCAGGAAAAGTATATTTTTTTGACCCAGGAAAGTTTGATGTAAAAAAACAAGATAAAGTAATTGTTGAAACAGCTATGGGGCAAGAACTTGGAGAGGTTGTAATAAGTAAAAAAGAAATATCAGAAGAATCTTTTACTACACCTCTAAAAGAAATAATTCGAGTTGCAACTCCAGGAGATGTTAAACATGATGCAGAAAACAGAGAGAAAGAAAAATCAGCTTTTAAAATATGTGAAGAAAAAATAAAAAAATATAATTTAGACATGAAATTAACAGAAGTAGAATATAAATTTGATAATAGTAAAATTTTATTCTATTTCACAGCAGATGGTAGAATTGATTTTAGAGAATTAGTAAAAGACTTAGCAGCAGTTTTTAAAACTAGAATTGAATTAAGGCAAATAGGAGTTAGAGACGAAGTTAAAAGAATCGGAGGCAATGGAGTTTGCGGCAGAGAACTTTGTTGTTGTTCCTTCCTTGGAAATTTTGAAACAGTTTCAATAAAAATGGCAAAAGAACAAAATATTTCATTAAATCCATCTAAAATATCAGGAAATTGTGGAAGGTTAATGTGTTGCCTAAAATATGAACAAAATGTCTATGACGACAAATTAAAACGTCTTCCCAAAATAGGTGCCATAGTGAAAACTGAAGAGGGAGAAGGAGTAGTTGATTCAATCGAAACATTAAAAGAAACAGTTCGTGTTAAGTTCAAAGATGGAGATGAAACTTATTACAAAAAATATCCAGCAGACAAAATAAAAATAATTAAAAATATTGGAAAAGAAGAAATTGATCCAGAAGAAAGAGAACATCAAAAAGAATTAGAGGAACTAGAAAAATTAGAAAAGTTAGATAAAGCAAATGAAGAAGAAATATAAACATAACTAATTTTAATATAATAAAAAATGTAGTATGAATAGTAATAATGAAAGGTGGTGAGCAATATGGCATATAAAATTACAGATAAATGTATTGGATGTGGAGCTTGTGCAGCACAATGCCCTGTATCTTGTATAGCTGATAAAGGTGGAAGATATGAGATAGATGAAAATACATGCATTGGATGCGGAGGATGCTCTAATGTTTGTCCAGTTGGTGCACCTGAAGAAAATTAATTAATTTTTTATTACGAAAATACATATAGAAAATTGTTAGTGATATAAAATTAATCAAGTTTGCAAAAAATATTAAAATCCCTAGTTAAAACCATAAACGGCTATAACTAGGGATTTTTGCTAGGACTTATAAGCCTTTATGAGGGGCGACGCTTGTTTTTTGCTTTACGTTTGCGAATCTTACGAATTTTGATAAACGGGTTGCTGTCATCAGTGGTCTTGTAAAAGCCAACAGGCTCTAGCTCAAGCTTTCTTAAGACCTTCCGAATAATTACGTGACTGTAAGGGCTTGTGCTGATTTTTCCGTCGGGACCATCGAAGCGAGGAGGCATTGGGACTTTCAAAACAGCATGTGAGTCTGAAAAGTCAAAGTCCTTTACAACAGGCCAGAGTTGAACCAACAAGGCAAGTGCAGTAGGACGCGAACCTAAAGCTTCTGCAGCTCTCCGGAAGATAATGTCTTCCATAAAAACGACCCTCCTTAAAAAAGTATAAAATTATTATACCACAAAAAAGTCCAAATGTACAGCTATTTGAGCCTTTATAAGTAAAACTGCAAAACACTTATTTGATAAAAAGAGTAAATTAACTTAAAAGATGGAAAAGTATAAATTAGATTAAAAGATGAAAAGCACAAATTAACTTAAAAGATAAAAAAGCATAAACTAGCATAAAAGCCCAAAAAGTGCTATTATATATTGAAATAAATTGTAGTTCTTTAGCTACAAAATAATGAATTGGAGTAAATTGTAGTTCTTTAACTACAAAATAATGAATTAAAATAAATTGTAGTTATTTAACTACAAAATAATGAGAGGTAAAAAAATGAATTTAGAGCAAATAAAAAATGCCAAAACTAAATATTTAGGAAAGAATATTATATATTTTCCTAAAATGCCTTCAACACAGGAGTATGCAAAAAAAACAGTAGATACCAATATACCAAATGGAACACTAATAATAACTGACTATCAAACAAATGGAAAAGGCACAAAAGATAGAAAATGGCTTACTACAAATGAAGAAAATATAACAATGACTTTTATTGTACACCCAAATAAAGAAATATCAAAACTAGAAGGAATAACAATAAAAATAGCAAATGCAATTCAAAAAGCAATTTTTGAATTGTATGGTTATGTTTTAGATATAAAAGAACCAAACGATTTATTGTTGAATGGAAAAAAGATAGTTGGAATTCTAACTCAGGCAATAACTATTAGCCAGAAAGTAACACATATTTATGTGGGGATAGGGCTTAATGTAAATCAAGAAAAGTTTCCAACTGAGTTAGAAAATATAGCTACTTCCTTAAAAAAAGAATACAATATAAGTTTTGAAAGAGAAGAAATAATAGTTAAGATACTAGAAAAGATAGAAGAAATTTTTTAGTACTTTTTCTCAATCATAAAAGTAAATATGTGGAATAATCAAATTTGACCACCTAGACTAATAGAAAAAAATGAAAAAATGTATTAAAATATTAAGGATTTATTAATTACAAGTAAAGGAATGAAAAAAATGAAAACAGCATTTATGTTCCCAGGGCAAGGGGCTCAATTTGTAGGAATGGGTAAAGACTTTTTTGAGAAGTACGAAGAAGCAAGAAGTATTTATGAAAAAGTAAGTCAAATATTAAACAAGGATATTGCTAAAATGTGTTTTGAAGGAACTTTAGAAGAACTAAGTAATACAGAAAATGCACAATTAGCAATTAGTACAACCAGCTTAGCTATTTTAGCAGTTTTAAAAAAATTCAATATTACTGAGCAAGTAGATGTAGGGTTAAGCTTAGGAGAATATGTGGCACTTATAAATAGTGGAATTCTTACTTTAGAAGAAGGTATTAAATTATTAGAAAAAAGAAGTTATTACATGGCAACTAAGGTACCAAAAGAAAAGTATTCAATGATAGCAATAATGGGATTAGAAGCAAGTAAAATAGAAGAAATATGTAGTGCTAGCAATGGTTTTGCAGTTCCAGCAAATTATAATTATTCAGGTCAAGTTGTAGTAACAGGTCAAGAAGATGTAATAAATGAAATTACTTCAAAATTACAAGAAGCAGGAGCAAAACGAATTGTAAAATTAAATACAAGTGGTCCATTTCACACAGAAAAGTTAATAGAAGCAAGCAAAAGTTATGGTGAAGAATTAAAAAATGCCCATTTCAATATAGTAGAAAATAAAGTAATAAAAAATATAGATGGAACATTCTATACAAAACAAGATAATATTAAAGAAATTCTTGCAAAACATATAATATCTCCTGTTAGATTTGACAAAACTATTCAAACAATGCAAACAGAAGGAATAGATACCTATATTGAAATAGGTCCAGGAAAGGCATTATCAGGTTTTGTAAGAAAAGAATGTAAAGAAGCAAAAGTATTCAGTGTTCAAAAAGTAGAAGATTTAGAAAATATGTTAAAGCAACTATAATTTGGAAGGAGCCATATTAAATGGAAGAAAGAAGAGTAGCTCTTATTACAGGAGCATCCAGAGGAATTGGAAAAAAAGTAGCAGAAAAATTTGCAAAAGAAGGATACAATTTAGTTATTAACTATGTTTCTGATAGTACAAATGTAGAAGAAATTACAAAGGAAATAAAAAGCGTAACAGATGAAGATATTCAAGTTTTATTTGTAAAAACTGATGTAACTGATTTTGAAGCTTGTGAAAACATGGTAAAACAGGCAGTTGAAAAATTTGGAAAAATAGATGTATTAGTTAACAATGCCGGAATTACGAAAGATAATTTATTAATTAGAATGAAAGAAGAAGAATTTGATAGAGTCATAGAAGTTAATCTTAAAGGAACCTTTAATATGACTAAAAATGTCGTTCCATATATGATGAAAAAAAGGTATGGAAAAATAGTAAGTATATCTTCTGTTGTAGGTATTGGAGGAAATGCAGGGCAATGTAATTATTCAGCATCAAAAGCAGGAATTATAGGTTTTACAAAATCAATTGCAAAAGAGCTAGCAAGTAGAAATATTTTAGCTAATTGTATTGCACCAGGGTTCATTACAACAGATATGACAGATGTTTTATCAGAAGAGGTAAAAGAAAAAATAAGTGACCAAATTCCATTAAGGAAAATGGGAACAGCCGAAGAAGTTGCAAATGCAGTGTACTTTTTAGCAAATGAAGAAAATACATATATTACAGGACAAGTATTAAATGTTGATGGCGGAATGATGATGTAATAAAAATATTATAAAATGCAAAAGCTTAATAAAGGAACAGGGAAAGGAAGGAATAATAATGAAACGTAGAGTTGTAGTTACAGGTATGGGAGCAATTACTCCAATAGGAAATAATGTAGAAGAATTTTGGAAAGGAATTAAAGAGGGAGTATGTGGAATAGCACCAATTACACTATTTGATACAAGTAATCAAAAAGCAAATTTAGCTGCAGAAATAAAAAATTATAATCCACAAGAACATTTTGAATTAAAGAGTGCAAAAAGGCTGGATAGATTTTGTCAATTAGCAATGGTATCTGCAAGAGAAGCATTTAAAGACAGTGGAATTAGCAAAGAAAATACAGATATGACTAGAGTCGGAGTCATTGTTGGATCTGGAATGGGAGGACTTACTACAATAGAAGAACAAAATAAAAATTTAATAGAAAAAGGTCCATCAAGGTTATCTCCAATGTATATTCCAATGAGTATCGTAAATATTGCAGCAGGAAACATAGCAATTGACTTAGGAATTAAAGGTGAATCTTTTTGTATTGTAACAGCCTGCGCAACTAGTACACATTCAATAGGAGAAAGCTTTAGATTAATTAGACATGGCTACCAAGATGTGGTTCTAGCAGGTGGTGCTGAATCAGCAATTACTCCAACTGGCATTGCAGGTTTTGCTAATTTGAAAGCACTATCACAGGCAACAGATCCAAAAAGAGCAAGTATTCCATTTGATAAAGAAAGAGATGGCTTTATTATGGGAGAAGGAGCTGGAGTTTTAGTATTAGAAGAATTAGAACATGCTTTAAAAAGAAATGCTAAAATATATGCAGAAGTTGTAGGTTATGGAGTAAGTTCTGATGCTTATCACATAACAGCACCATCACCAGATGGCGAAGGTGGAGCAAGAGCTATGGTAAATGCAATAAAAGATGCTGATATAGAGCCGGAACAAATAGATTATATTAATGCACATGGTACATCTACTCCATTAAATGATAAAACTGAAACAATGGCTATAAAAACAGCTCTAGGAGAACATAGCAAAAAAGTAATGGTAAGCTCAACCAAAGGTAATACAGGGCACTTATTAGGTGGTGCCGGAGCAGTAGAAGCTATTGCATGTGTAAAAGCATTGCAAGAAGGTTATGTACCAGCAACTATCGGCTATAAAGAAAAAGATGAAGATTGTGACTTAGACGTAGTGCCAAATGAAGGAAGAAAAGCAAATATTCATTATGCAATGTCAAATTCATTAGGTTTTGGAGGGCACAATAGCTCAATAATTTTGAAAAAATGGGAAGAATAGATTTTATAACAACATGAGAAATGGAAGGTTAAAATTTCAAAGATAATTGAGAAGCGGAAGATTAAACTTTTAAATTTCAAAAATAATTGAGGAGCGGAAGATTAAATTTTAAAGATAATTAAGAAATAGAAGATTAAACTTCTAAATTTCAAAAATAATTAAGAAAAGGGACAACAAAGTTTTATAAAAAAGTTCAAAGGAAGGAGATAAAACTATGAACTATGAAGAAATAAAACAACTTATGAAAGATATGGAAGATTCTAAACTAGAATCCGTACATATTGAGTTAGCAGATGGTACTAAAATCAGTATGAAAAAATCAAAAGAAGAAGAAAAATTAATGCCTACTCCACCTACTTCAATAGCAGTAGAAAAGAAGGAAGTATTAGAGGTAAAAACAGAAATAAAACAAGAAGAAGATTTTAAAACAATTACTTCACCAATGGTAGGAACTTTCTATACAAAATCATCTCCTTCAAGTGAGCCATTTGTAAAAGTGGGTGACAAGATAAAAAAAGGTGATGTGCTTTGCATAATTGAGGCAATGAAATTAATGAATGAAATTGAAAGTGACGTAGATGGAGAAATTGTAGAAATATGTTGCAAAGAGGAAGAACTAGTAGAATATGGAACAGTCTTATTTAAGATAAAGTAGGAAGGAGTAAGTAAATGTTAGATATTAATGAAATCATGAAAATAATTCCACAAAGACCACCAATTTTAATGATTGATAAAGTAGAGGAATTAGTTTCAGGTGAGTCCTGTGTTGCATATAAAAATGTATGCATTAATGAACCATATTTTGCAGGACATTTCCCTGGAAACCCTATAATGCCAGGAGTTTTAATTGTAGAAGCTTTAGCTCAAACAGGAGCAGTTGCTATTTTATCCAAGGAAGAAAATAAAGGAAAAAATGCATTATTTGGTGGTATAGATAAACTTCGTTTTAAAAGACCAGTTTTACCAGGTGATTGCCTAAAACTAGAAGTAAAAATTATAAAGCAAAAAGGGCCTATCGGTGTAGGTGAAGCTTTAGCTACTGTCAATGGAGAAGTATCGGCTAAGGGAGAGCTTACTTTTGCATTAGTTTAAAAAGTACTAAACAAAAATGCTAAAACGTGATAAAATAAGCTAAATAAAAGTATTTTTTTCGTAAGAAAGCAGAAAAAATAATTAGTAGCACTAAAGGCTTGCGATAAGCAAAAATACTTTTATAAAATAGTAAATTAATAAAATCAAACATAAGATGAAACATTTTTTTAGAAAGGAGGAAGGGAATGTAAAATAAACATTCTCATAAAGCTAAATGTTAAAAAGAATATTGATTGCAAATCGCGGAGAAGTAGCAGTTAGAATTATTAGAGCATGTAGAGAGCTTGGCATAGAAACAGTTGCAGTATATTCAGATGTAGACAAAGATGCTTTACATGTTAAATTAGCTGACAAGGCAGTATGTATAGGCCCAGCAAAAGCTGCTAAAAGTTACTTAAATAAAAATCATATAATTGAAACAGCTTGCTTAACTGGATGTGATAGTATTCATCCAGGCTTTGGTTTTTTATCGGAAAATAGTCGTTTTGCAAAAGTGTGCAATGAAATCGGAATAAAGTGGATAGGTCCTTCTGGAGAGTTGATTTCACTTATGGGAGATAAAGCAAAGGCAAAAGAAACAATGCAAAAAGCAGGAATTCCAGTAGTACCAGGGTCAGAAGGAATTTTAGAAGGACTAGAACAAGCTGAAAAAATAGCTGAAAAAATAGGATATCCTGTTATCTTGAAAGCCTCAAGTGGAGGTGGCGGAAAAGGAATTCGTATAGCATATTCAAAAGAAGAACTAAGAAGAGCATATCAACTTGTAAAACAAGAATCTAGAAACGCTTTTAATGATGATAGTATTTATTTAGAAAAATTCATTGAAAACCCTAGACATGTAGAAGTTCAAATATTGGCAGATGAACATGGAAACGCAGTTTCATTAGGGGAAAGAGATTGTTCACTTCAAAGAAATCACCAAAAAGTATTGGAAGAAACTCCATGCCCTATAATTCCAGAAAAATTAAGACAAAAAATGGGAAGATTAGCAGTAAATGCCGTATGTGAAATAGGATATACAAATGTTGGAACAATGGAATTTTTGGTTGATAAAGATAAAAATTATTATTTCATGGAAATGAACACAAGGCTTCAGGTAGAGCATCCTGTTACTGAAGCAGTTACAGGAATTGATATTGTTAAAGAGCAAATTAGAGTTGCAGGTGGAGAAAGGCTATCATTTTCTCAAAAAGAAATAGAAATAAGAGGGCATAGTATGGAATGTCGTATAAATGCAGAAAATCCTAATAGAAATTTTATGCCATGTCCAGGAAAGATTACAGGCCTTCACTTACCAGGTGGAAATGGAATAAGAATTGATACTGCAATTTATGATGGCTATACAATTCCACAATCATATGATTCAATGATTGCGAAAGTAATAGTTCATGGTAAAAACAGAGATGAGAGTATATCTAAAATGAAAAGTGCATTAGGAGAGTTAGTAATTGAAGGAATTGATACAAATATTGACTTTTTATTTCAAATTCTAGATAATAAAAAATTTCAAGCAAACGATTATGATACTTCTTTTATTGAAAATTTAAGAAAGGGTAAAGATGTTAGTATTTTTGGCTAGCATTTTCTAAAAAAATGGTAATTGATAAGATAAGAAAAATTAATAATAATTCAGAAGAAATAGTTAAAAATCAAGATGCTTCTGATATGTTAATTGGAAAATGGATGAAATGTGATAACTGCAAAGAAATCTTATATAAAGACGAAGTGCATAGAAATTTAAGTGTTTGTCCTAATTGTGGAAAACACTTCCGTATTTCTAGTAGAAGAAGAATTGCTCAACTAGTTGATGAAGGAACTTTTAAAGAAATTAATGCTAATATGGGGTTGAGAGATCCTTTACAATTTGATGGCTATCAAAAAAAATTAGAAAGTTTAGTTGAAAAAACTCAAATACAAGAAGCTGTTCAAACTGGAATAGGTGAGATTGATGGGCAGACGGCAATGCTTGCAGTTATGGATGGTAATTTTATGATGGGAAGTATGGGAAGTGTTGTTGGAGAAAAAATAACTTTAGCAATAGAAGAAGCTATTAAACAAAAATTACCGATTATTATAGTTTGTGTGTCAGGAGGAGCTAGAATGCAAGAAGGAATCATATCCTTAATGCAAATGGCAAAAACCTCCAGTGCACTAATGAAATTAAATGAGGCAGGTCTTTTATCAATTTGTGTGTTAACAGATCCTACAACCGGAGGAGTTACAGCAAGTTTTGCAAGTTTAGGGGATATAATACTTGCTGAACCTAAAGCCTTAATTGGCTTTGCAGGGCCAAGAGTAATTGAGCAAACTGTAAAACAAAAATTACCTGAAGGTTTTCAAAGTGCAGAATTTTTACTAGAACATGGTTTCATTGATAAAATTGTAGAAAGAAAAGATATGAAAAAAGTCTTAGGAAAATTATTAAAGTTTCATAAAGCTATATATAAAGTATAAGGAGGAAGCTAGATGAAAAAGCAAATAACTGCTTGGGAAAGAGTAACATTAGCTAGAGAATCAAAAAGGCCAAAATCACTAGATTATATCCAAGAAATTTTTGATGATTTTATAGAATTACATGGTGATAGATGTTTTGGAGATGATACATCTTTCGTTTGTGGAATTGCATATTTAAACGGAAGACCTGTTACTGTAATTCGGTGAACAAAAAGGTAAAACTACCAGAGAAAACATGAAAAGGAATTTTGGAATGCCGAATCCAGAAGGATATAGAAAAGCCATTAGATTAATGAAGCAAGCAGAAAAATTTAAAAGGCCG
The DNA here is from genome assembly GCA_947623595.1 of uncultured Clostridia bacterium. Taxonomy (GTDB): domain Bacteria; phylum Bacillota; class Clostridia; order TANB77; family CAG-508; genus CAG-273. The sequence continues at coordinate 41,316 of CANQHC010000011.1, forward strand.
GTTATTACTTTTATCGATACTCCAGGTGCATATCCAGGAATGGGAGCAGAAGAAAGAGGGCAAGGAGAGGCAATCGCAAGAAGTATGTTTGAAATGGCTAAACTAAAAGTGCCAATAATTGCAATAGTTATTGGAGAAGGTTCAAGTGGAGGAGCACTTGCAATATCTGTTGCAGATAAAATTTTTATGTTGGAAAATGCAGTATATAGCATACTTTCACCAGAAGGCTTTTCAAGCATTTTATATAAAGATTCAAGCAGATGCAAAGAAGCAGCAGAGCACATGAAACTTACATCCTATGATCTAAAAAATTTGGGAATAATAGATGAAATAATTGAAGAACCAAAAGGTGGAATAGAAAAAGAGTTCAAGCAAGTTACAAAAATACTAAAAGAAAAAATTATAGATGAAATTGAAAATCTAGAAGAATTAAGTATTGATAAAATGCTAGAACAAAGATATCAAAAATATAGAGTTATAGGAAAATAATAGTATTATTAGGAAGACAAGTATTATTATCTAACAAGCACTATAATTAAAATTTAATTTATAAATGAGGAGGAAAACAACAATGTTATTGGAAGGAAAAACCATATTAATTATGGGAATTAGAAACAAATGGAGTATTGCATGGGGAGTTGCAATGTCAGCTCACAACAATGGGGCAAAAGTTATTTTTACTCATCATCCATCAGAAAAAGAAGATAAAATAAATGAATTAATAAGCCAAATGCCAGGAGCAAAATCTTATGCATGTGATGTAGCAAGTGATGAAGAAATTCAAAAATGTTTTGAATTAATAAAGAAAGAACAAGGGCAAATAGATGGAATTTTACATAGTATTGCACATGCAAATACAGAAGATTTGAGAAATGATTTTATATATACTTCAAGAGAAGGTTTTAGCCATGCAAATGATGTAAGTGCATATTCAATAATTTCAATTACTAGAATAGCAAAACAAATAGAAGTTCTAAAACCAGAAGCTAGTATTGTAGCACTTACATATTTTGGTTCAGAAAAGGTAGTAGAAGGGTATAATCTAATGGGTGTTGCTAAATCAGCATTAGAAACAAGCATAAAATACTTAGCAAAAGATATTGGAAAAGATAAAATGCGTATTAATGCTATTTCAGCAGGACCAATAAAAACTTTATCAGCTAAAGGAATTAAAGATTTTGGAACAATTCTAGATGTAGTAGAGGAAAAAGCACCACTACATCAAAATGTAACTATAACACAAATTGGAGATGTAGCAACATTTTTATTCAGTAATTTATCTTCAGCAATTACTGGAGAAGTAATTCATGCAGATAATGGTTTTTCTATTATAGGAGTATAGAAGTTACAAGAAAAAATCTCTGGCGAAAAGCCAGAGATTTTTTTTACTCTTTATTACTCATTTCTTCTAAAGCTAAAAGTTGTTCCCAACGTTTATCAACTTCTTTTTGGAATTCTTCAATCATCCATTCATTACCAGGTTTAAACATATGTTTAAATCTTTTTTGAGGTTTTAAAAATTCCTCAATAGGTAATTTATTAGCAGGTTTATAAGAAATTACATATTTTCCATCTATTACTTCATATAAAGGCCAATAACAAGTTTCAACAGCTAATTTGTTAATTTGCATTAACATATCTGTTGGATATCCCCAACCTCTAGGGCAAGGAGATAACACATTTAAGAAACATGGACCTTCAGTATAAATTGCTTTTTCAGCTTTTTCATATAAATCTTTAAAATTCATATAAGCAATAGTTTGTGCTACATAAGGTAAATGATGTGATGCCATAACTTCTGTTAAATCTTTTCTAGATTGCATTTTTCCAGGAATAACAGAACCAGCAGGGGAGGTAGTAGTATCTGCAAATTTAGGTGTTGCAGAAGAACGTTGAATACCAGTATTCATATAAGCTCCATTGTCATAACAAACATAAACCATGTCATGACCTCTTTCCATAGCTCCAGATAATGCTTGGATACCAATATCATAAGTACCACCATCACCACCAAAAGTAATAAATTTTGTATTTTTATCACTAGGAAGTTTTCCTTGTCTTTTCATAGATTTATATGCAGCTTCAACACCTGAACAAGTGGAAGCTGCATTTTCAAATGCAGTATGAATGAAAGAATCTTTCCAAGCAGTATATGGGTACATAAAAGTAGAAACTTCCATACAACCTGTAGCATTACTAATTACTGCGTGATCTTCTGGCTTTAAAGCTCTTAAAACCATTCTTGCAATAGGAGGAGCTCCACAACCAGCACACATTCTATGACCTGCAGTAAGTCTTGATGGCTTATTTGCCATAACTTCTTTTAAATTATATGCCATTTTTTATTCTCCTTTCTATTTCCTTAAGCCCACATAACGATATGGGTTGTCAATATTTCCAGTATTTGCAACTTCTTGCAAATAACTAAACACTTCTTCAATATCTTTAGTTGTAGTATCTCTACCACCAATACCATATACATAACTAACAGCTGGAACTTGTTTTTTAGCTACATACATACAAGAAGCAACATCTTCGAATAAAGCACCACCAGCACCATTTAAAGAATCAGCTTTGTCCATAACAGCAACTGCTTTTAAGTTTCCTAATGCTTCAGCTAGTTCTTCAGCAGGGAATGGTCTAAACATACGAATTTTTACCATACCAGCTTTAATTCCTTTATTTCTTAAATCATCAACAACTGCTTTAGTTGTTCCAGCAGTAGAGTTCATACAAACGATAGCAATTTCACTATCTTCCATTCTATATTCCTCAAAGAAAGAATATTTTCTACCAGTCATCTTTTCAAAATCTTTTGCAACTTCTAAAATTACTTTCTTTGCATTTCTCATAGCTTCAGCTTGTTGATATTTATGTTCAAATAAAAATGGTTGAACATCTAAAGGACCAATAGCCATAGGCTCTTTGTCATTTAATAAATAATGTTCAGGATGATAACTTCCAACAAATTCTTTTACTTTATCATCTTCAATTAATTCGATATTTTCAATAGAGTGGGAAGTAATAAAACCATCTTGGCAAACCATTAAAGGTAATAATACATCCTTATTTTCAGCAATACGATGAGCCATAATTAAATTATCATAAGCCTCTTGATTATTTTCTGAAAATAACATAATCCAACCACTATCACGAACACCCATTGCATCAGAGTGGTCATTGTGAATATTTAAAGGTCCAGAAACCGCACGGTTTACTAAACTCATAACAATTGGAAGCCTTAAGCTAGAGGCAATATAAATCATTTCCCACATGTAAGACAAACCATTAGCAGAAGTAGCTGTCATAGCTCTTGCTCCAGCAGCCTCTGCACCAACACAAGCGCTCATTGCACTATGTTCACTTTCTACTGCTACAAACTCAGTATCTACTGCTCCATTACTAACAAAAGTAGAAAAATATTGAGGTATTTCAGTAGAAGGTGTAATAGGGAAGGCAGCAACAACATCTGGATTAATCTGTTTCATAGCAATAGCTGCAGCTTCATTTCCACTTAATCTTTCTCTAATTCCCATATTTATTTTCCTCCTTCATCAACCATTTCAATTGCTTTAAATGGACATACCTTCGCACATACGCCACATCCTTTGCAATAATCAAAATCAAAATCCTCACGCTTTCCCTCACTATTAACAGGAATTGCATCTTCTGGGCAAACTGGAAAACATAAACCACATTGAGTGCATTTTTCACTTAAATAAACAGGTCTAATACTTCTCCAATCGCCAGTTTTAAATTCTAAAGCATTACCAGCTTCATAAATATTACCACCAATAGTCATTTCAGAAGCAGGTGTATTTTTATCAATCATTTTAATCTCCTTTCTAATTAAAAGTTTTGAAACAATTTATTAATTCTAAGTAATTTTTGGTTATCAAAATGTTTAGCCTAAATTTTAGCTATCATAAAAGCTAAATTAGTTTATTCTTTAAATTTTCTTTTAGTGCAAGATCTAAATTGTTTTATTTCTTACAATGTAAACTATAAAATTAATTTATTTTCTTAATTTCTTGTAGTGCAAGCTCTAAAGCCTTCATATTACCTTCAATTACTTCAGGTTTTTTAGCAAATTTATGTGCAAAAGAACCTTTCATATCTTCTAAAAATTGATCTTCTTCCATAATTCCTGCTACTTTTACAATTGCAGCAAGCATTGGAGTATTTGGAAAATACTTTCCAAGAGCTTCCATAGAAACTTTTCTAGCATCAATTGTATAAATAGCACCTTTATAATTTGATAATTTTGATTCTATTTCATCTTTTCCTTTTGTAGTATTAATAACAATAGCGCCATCTTCTTTTAAACCGGCTGTTACATCAACAGAGTCTAATAAAGTATCATCTACTACAACCACATAATCAGGTTCATAAATATTACTATGAATACGAATAGGCTCATCACTAATACGATTATAAGCTGTAATAGGGGCACCCATTCTTTCAGGGCCATACTCTGGAAAACCTTGAATAAATTTACCTGTGTTAAAAGCAGCGTCTGCAAGTAAAAGAGAAGCTGTTTTAGCACCTTGGCCACCTCTACCATGCCATCTAATTTCAATTAAATTTTTCATTAACAAGATTAACCTCCTTTTAAAATTAATATTTACAAGCATATTGTATTCTTAAATATTATCAATGTCAAGGAATTAGAAGTTTAAATTTTAGCTAAAAAGATTACTGTAATATTGTTTAATTTCATAAAAAATAGTGCTTTTTTTTAACAGCTAATAAGGAACCTTTTCAAATTAGAAATGCAAGATTTTATTTCCTGCTAGTAATATCTTTTAAGTAATAAAATTATAAAATATTTGTAAAAAAATAAGAAAATGGATATAATAAACCAAAAGAATATCTGTGTATACGAAAGAAAACAGAAAGGAATGAAACATAATATGAAAAAAATACTTGAAATAGCAAGTAAAATAGAGCAAGTAGGAGGCAAACTCTATTTAGTTGGAGGAGCCATCAGAGATAAATTATTAAACATTCCTATAACAGATGAAGACTATTGTGTTACTGGAATTTCAAAAGAAAAATTTCAAAAACTTTTTCCTAATGCAAAAATTCAAGGAAAAGATTTCCCAGTATTTATTATAAACAATCAAGAATTTGCATTAGCCAGAAAAGAAAGAAAAAGTGGAATAGGGCATAAAGCTTTTGAATTTCTAACTAATGAAGAAATTACGATAGAAGAAGATTTAGCAAGAAGGGATGTAACAATTAATAGTATAGCAATGAATGTATTAACTGGAGAAATAATAGATCCATTTAATGGACAAAAGGACTTAGTAAATAGATTATTAAGAAAAACCACTGATGCATTCAAGGAAGATCCTTTAAGGGTATATAGAGTAGCAAGATTTTCTGCAAGCTTAAATTTTGAAGTGACAAAAGATACTTTAGATGATATGTCACAACTAAAAGATGAATTAGGTACATTGTCAAAAGAAAGAGTGTTTGAGGAATTCAAAAAGGCATTAGCCACTAATCAACCATCAAAATTTTTTCAAACTCTAAAAAATGCAAAGGTATTGGATATACATTTTAAGGAAATTAATAATTTAATAGGAAAAACTCAACCAGTACAATACCATCCAGAAGGAGATAGCTATAATCATACAATGATAGTAGTAGATAATAGTACAAAATTAACTAAAGATTTAGCAATTCGCTTTAGCTGTTTAGTACACGATTTGGGAAAAGGGCTGACTTCAAAAGAAATGCTACCACATCATTATGGACATGATGAAAAAGGGGTAAAACTAGTAACAGATTTAGGAAACAGAATTGGAGTTCCAAAAACTTGGATTAAATGTGGAAAAACAGCATGCAAATGGCACATGAAAGCTGGAATATATGAAAAAATGACACCAAGTAAAAAAGTTAAATTAATAGAAAATGTTGCAAATTCTGCTTTAGGTTTGGATGGACTTAAAATTGTAGTTGCATGTGACAAATCAAGAAAGGGAGAAAATTTGCAAGAACAATTAAATGATATAGTTTTTGAAAGAATTGGAAAAAGATGTTTATCAGAAATAGATGGAGAATTTATAAAGCAAAAGTACAATTTAGAAGAAGGAGTAGAATTTGGAAGAAAGTTGCATGAGGAAAGAATAAAATGGATTAAATTGATTGACAATAATTAGCTTTTTCGCTATGATATAATTAATAAAATAATATGTAAAGATAGGTATTATCTAAAATAGAGGAGAATGCAAATGAAGAAAATATTAAAAAATGAAAAGGGGTCCATGACAGTTTATGTATCAGTTAGTATATTGGCCTTTATTCTTATTTTAAGTGGAATATTTATAACTTCTGTTTCAATTAGGAAAAATCAATTAAAAACTACAGTTAAAATAAAAGAAGTCTATGAAAGAGATTTAGCTTATAAAAAAGAAATATACAATAAAGTTGTTTCAAAAAAAAATGGTGTTTCGATTCCAAAAGTAACAATAACGGTAAGTTCAATAGCAGTGTTTTTAAATGAAAATGTTACTGCAACTGTTATACAAGAAGAACAATCAGGGTTGGCTCTGGATAAATGTAGGTATGTATACAATCAAATATCTACACCAATTGGAACTGATGAAAATTTATATACAGGTGGATATTTGCCAAAAGTTGAAAATGTTTTTGATTTAACAAATAAATCATTAGGCACATTTTATTTGCATACCTTAACAATAGATAAAAATAATAATAAAGTAGAAGGAATTAGCAGTGCTATTTCAGTAATTTCAAAAGATTCAAATCAATATGATAAACCAAATAGCGAAGAAAATCCTTATTACACATATACAGTACCAGCAAATGGAATATATAAACTACAAGTTTGGGGAGCTTCAGGAGGTTATAGAAATGATTCGAGCCTTGCTGGTAGAGGAGGGTATACTAGTGGAAATATAGCCTTGCAACAAGGAGATTCAGTATATGTATATGTAGGTGGAAGTGGAAATAGTGTAAAACAGGCTGTAAACAATATTTATCAAGGTGGATATAATGGAGGAGGATATAGATATGGATACCCTGGTGGTGGAGGTGCCACTGACATAAGATTTATTTCTGGAAGATGGGATGACCGTACATCACTGCTTTCAAGAGTCATTGTAGCAGGAGGCGGAGGCTCAGATGGTGGAGACTCAAGATACGGATATGCTGGTGGTGGAACATATGGAGGGTCTTCAACTCAAGATGGTACTGCACATAGTTCAAGTTGTGGAAAAGGTGGAGCACCAACTTATTCTGGTTCAACGTCAGAACCTGTAGTGACTAAACAAGCTACAACAGGTCTACAAAGTGATAATTACGATTATTGTGGAGGATTTGGCTTTGGAGGTGCTGGTATAAACATCGGAAGCGCATATGGTGGCGCTGGCGGTGGTGGCTGGTATGGAGGAACAGGTGTTGTTCCTGATAGTTCATCTAATGCTCGTGGAGGTGGTGGAGGCTCAGGTTTCATATATAATGAGTCCACAGTACAATATACTCCTGAAGGATATTCAGTTTTATCTAAATATTATTTAACAAATACACTTACATTAGATGGTGACAATAGTTTTGAATCGCCAACATCAGAAATAAATGAGCAAGGTCATTTGGGTGATGGATATGCTAAAATTACTCCAATTAGTTTAGAAAAAATAAGCAGTACAACTTCAACAGAATAATATAATAAAAAAATATAATAAGTTTTTTTCTTATTATATTTTTTTTGAGGTAAAAAATATTTTCATTACAGAAGAAAATATCTTTACTATAGAAAAAAATATCTTTATTATAGAAAGTATTGATTTTTTCAGCTTTTTCATATATAATACAAACGTTAAATATTGCATTTTTACAATTTAATTTAAGGAATAAAAAAATAACAAATCATTTTTCACAGAATACAGGCTATGCAGGTTTCTAACTTGTAAATAATAAAAAAGAAGGAGGATATGTTAGGTTGTATCTAACATAAGCAAGCAAAATGGGAGAAGTTATTGTTATTACATCGGGAAAAGGTGGAGTAGGAAAAACTACTACAACTGCAAATGTAGGTTCTGCTTTAGCTTTAAGAGGAAAAAAAGTAGCATTAGTTGATACAGATATTGGGCTAAGAAACCTAGATGTTGTAATGGGCTTAGAAAATAGAATTGTATATGACATTGTAGATGTAGTAGAAGAAAAATGTAAATTAAGGCAAGCCCTTATCAAAGATAAACGTTTTGAAGATTTATTTTTACTTCCAGCAGCCCAAACAAGAGATAAAAGTGCAGTAAATGAAGAACAAATGAAAGAATTAATAAAAAATTTAAAAGAAGAATTTGATTACATTCTAATTGATTGCCCAGCAGGAATTGAACAAGGTTTCAAAAATGCAATAGCAGGTGCAAATCGTGCTATTGTAGTTACAACTGCAGAAATTTCAGCAATTCGTGACGCAGATAGAATTATTGGGCTTTTAGAAGCATCTGATATTAAAAATCCAGAGCTTGTAATTAACCGTTTAAGACCTAACATGGTAAAAAAAGGTGAAATGATGGATGTAGATGATATTGTAGATTTATTATCTATTGATCTAATAGGTGTTGTACCTGATGATGAATTTATTATTACACAAACAAATAAAGGAGAGCCAGTAGTAACAAATCATAAAGCTCCATCAGGAAAAGCATACATAGAGATAGCTAGAAGAATCTTAGGAGAAAACGTAGAGGTTACTATTCCAGGAGAAAAAGAAGGAGTTTTTACCAAAATAAAGCAATTTTTTATAAGAAAATAACTACTGTTTGGAGGTAAATTATGTTTGATAACATTATGAATTTCTTTAAAAAACTTACTAAAAAAGAAAAGCCAAAAGATAGCTCTAATACAGCAAAAGAAAGGTTACACTTAGTATTAATGCAAGACAGAGCAAATGTATCAGCAGACTTTTTAGAGTTAATGAGACAAGAAATAATTGAAGTAATAAAAAAGTATATAGATATTGATGAAGAAGCCATAGACGTAAAATTAACTAATAAAACGAATGAAGATGGTACAGTTGGTGCACCAGCTTTATATGCTAACATTCCAATTATTACAATAAAAAATGAAGCAAGAAAGTTAAATGGAGAGAAAGTAAAACAGGAAGATAATACAGAAGAAACTAAAAAAGAAGAAGCAAAGAAGAATGAAACTGATAAAAATAATGATAAAAAAGAAATAGAAGAAAATAAATCAGAAAATGAAAAAAAGGAAAAAGCAGATAATCAAGAAAACAAAGCCAAAAATAAAAAAGTAAAAAATCAGGAAAAAACTATCCAAAATGAAGACAATAATATTCAAAAAGAAAATAATCAAAAACAAATCAAAAACAGCAATAAAAAAGAAGATGTAGTAGGACAAGAAAATAATAATAAAAAAGAAAATGCAGTGGGACAAGAAAATAATAGTAAAAAAGAAGATGTAGTTGAACAAGCGAATAATAAAGAAAAACAAGAAAGCAATATCGAAAAGGAAAAGGTAGCAAAACAAAAATATACAAACGAAGAAATTGAAGAACAATCAACTAATCATGAAGAGGAAATAATAGAAAATCAAGAAGATGACACTAAAAATGAAAAAGTAGAAAATTATGAAGAAAATAATGAAAATACTTCAGAAAATGATGAAAACGTTGAAATAAACAAAACTAAAGAAAAAGTGAGAGTAGCAGAAAAAATTTAATATACAGAAATTTGTAAAAAATGAGGTTTCTTAATGAAAAAAATATTACGAAATATTGAGTGGGGATTATTAGTATGCACTATATTGCTAATAGCAATAGGTTTAATAGCACTATTTTCTTCCACTCAAAATTCAAATTATGAAGAATTTAGCAAACAAATAATATGGTTAGCTATTAGTATACCAATTATAATTGCTATAGTTTTGATAGATTATGAATTAATAGCCAAAATATCCCCAGTACTTTATGGAATAAGTTTAATAATGCTTATTGCAGTTTTATTCACTGAACCGATAAATGGTGCAACCAGTTGGTTTAGTATAGGTTCATTTACTTTGCAACCATCAGAATTTGCTAAAATTTCAATTATTTTGTTTACATCAAATATATTGGTGAAGTTACAAAGAAAGGGAAAAGATGAAATAAATCGTTTATGGAAATTAGGTCTTACTATTTTAATAGTTGCAGTACCAATATTATTAATAGTAAAGCAACCAGATTATGGAACAGCACTTGTTTTCATTTCATCATTAATTTTTATATTATTCACAGCAGGAATTAAAAAAAGATATATATTAATAGCAGTATTAATAGTAGCTATTACCTTGCCAGTTGTATATTTCTTTATTTTACCAGAACATGCTAAAACTAGAATAAATGTATTCTTAAATCCAGATATTGACCCAAGGGGAGCCCGGGTATAATGTTATTCAGTCTAAACTGGCAATAGGTGCAGGTCAAGCCTTTGGAATGGGATTTTTAAGAGGAAATCAAACGCAACTTGGCTATTTATATCCAAAAACAACTGACTTTATTTTTGCTGTAATAGGCGAAGAAATGGGCTTTGTAGTAGCAGGGGCAGTCATATTGTTATATGTTATTCTAATTACAAAAGCGGTTCAAGTAGCAAAAACCGCCAAAAATGATCTAGGGTCATATATAGCAATTGGAATTGCAGGTGTTTTCTTTTTCCACATGGTAGAAAACATTGGTATGACCATGGGAATGCTACCTATTACAGGAATTCCACTTCCATTTGTTAGTTATGGAGGTAGTTCACTTTTAACAAATTTAATTTTAATAGCATTATTACTAAATATTAGTGGACGTAGACAAAGAGCACTATTTGTAGAGTAAAAAATATAAAAGGAAGGAAAAAATGTATTTACATCAGTTAAAAATAGGAAATGTTAGTTTAAAAAATAATATTTTATTAGCTCCAATGGCAGGAATAACAAACCTGCCATTTCGATTGATATGCGAAAAATTCCGGGCCAGGTCTAGTCTGTACAGAAATGGTTAGTAGTAAGGGGCTTTTCTATCATGATGAGAAAACGAAACAATTACTAAACATGGATAATGAAAAAAGACCTATAGCAGTTCAAATTTTTGGAAATGATATACAAGCAATGAGCATGTCTGCTAAAGAAGTTAGCCAAATAGCAGATATAATAGACATTAACATGGGTTGCCCAGCTCCAAAGGTGGTAAAAAACGGTGATGGAAGTAAATTAATGTTAGATTTACAATTAGCTGGAGATATAATAGAAGCTGTTGTAAATTCTTCAACTGTACCAGTAACATTAAAAATGAGAAAAGGTTGGGATGACAAGCATATTACAGCAATTGAACTTGCAAAAATTGCACAAGAAAAAGGAGTATCTGCAATTACAATTCATGGAAGAACTAGAGAAGAATTCTATTCAGGTACAGCCGATTGGAACATTATAAAACAAATAAAGGAAGAAGTATCAATTCCAGTAATAGGAAATGGTGATATAAAAACACCGGAAGATGCCATAAAAATGTTTGAACAAACTGGAGTAGACGGAATAATGGTAGGAAGGGCTACAATTCGGAAATCCGTGGATTCTTGAGCAAATAAAAGAAATCTTAAATGGTGAGAAATATAAGCAAGTAACTAAAGAAGAAAAATTACAAATAATGTTAGAACATATAAAACTACAAGTACAGTATTTAGGCGAAAATGTAGGAATAAAAGAAATGAGAAAACATATAAGCTATTATTTAAAAAACTTACCAAATGCTACAGAAATTAGACAAAAAATAAATACAATAGAAAAACAAGAAGAATTAGAAAACTGTTTAATCGAATACTTTAGAAGTTTGTGAATATAGATAAAAAAGAATAGTTAAAGCTATTCTTTTTTTCTTGCATGAAAAAGTACATTTTGTACTTTTTACATGGAAATAAGCTGATTTATTTAAAATCACTATACTTATTGTGAATGTAACTATTTAAAAATAAAAGAAGGAGAGTGAGTATAAATGAAAAATAGTAAAAATCCACTAATGAAAAAAATGTTAATACCAATTATGCTTTTAGTAATTGTCATAATAAGCTTATTTATTTACTTTTTTTATCATAATAGTAATAAAAAAATAAATTTTGGAAATAATCTAAGTAATAAAACAAATCAAGAAATTGAAGAATATATTTTAAATATTAGCTCTTATGAAGCGGATATTGAGGTAAATGTAGAAAGTAATAAAAATCGTACAAAATATAAAATTCAGCAAAATTATGTTAGTCCAAATATAGAAAAACAAATAATTCAAGAACCAAGCAACATACAAGGTTTGCAAACAATATATGATGGAACTAAACTAACAATACGAAATACAAAATTAAACTTAAATACAGTTTATGAAAATTATCCATATGTTACAAATCATTATTTGTGGCTAAATTCTTTTATAGAAGATTATAAAAGTAATGCTAATCATAGAATATATGAAGAAAATAATCAAATTGTAATGGAAGTAGCTTTGCAAACAGAAAATCCATATATCTCATATAAAAAACTATTTATTGATAAATCTAAAAGCAAAATTGATAAGTTAATTGTACAAGACAAGAACAAAAAAAATTTAGTTTACATATTATATAATGAGATAAAAATAAATAGTTTAAAAAAAGAGGAGGTATTGGCTTTTAAATTAAAAGAAACATATACTAAACAATATTAAAATAGGTATCTGCTCTATAACTATATTTTTATTTTCGCTAATCCTTAAAATATATCAAAATAAAAAGCAAATTTGGGAGTGAAGAAAAATGGTAGTAAAAAGAGGAGATATGTTTTATGCAGATTTGAGTCCTGTAGTTGGATCAGAGCAAGGAGGGGTTAGACCAGTATTAATTATACAAAATGATATTGGAAATAGACATAGTCCAACGGTAATTGCTGCAGCAATTACTTCACAGATGGGAAAAAATAAATTACCAACTCATATTGAAATAGAACCAAGTAAAAGTGGACTAAAAGCTGATTCAGTAGTTTTAACAGAACAAATAAGAACTATTGATAAAAGTAGATTAAAAGAAAAAATAGGGCACATAGATGATGAAAATATTATGTCACAGATTAATAATGCTTTAGGAGTTAGTTTTGGTATATATGAATAGTATTGAAGTATTACTTTAAAAGAAAAAACCGCTAGTGCAATGCTAGCGGTTTTATAGTTCAATCGGCAACCACTTTCGTGGTTTCTCATTTCTTATTTTTATTATACACACTCTTGATAAATTTGTCAAACACAATTTTTATACTAATCCAAAATTTGTGTAATACCAAATTGTTTGACAAATGCCAAAAATAATGTTATACTAATAATAGCTTAAGTGAATAGCCATTCATGATAGCAACACCAGATATGTGGTAGTGACACATATCTTTTTTTATGCTAAAAAACAGAGCAGGTAGTGACTGCTCTGAACTGATAAATCAGTTTTTTTCTGTGTTGTTTTTTTTATATGTACTCAATTCTTCTTCCAATTTTTCAATTTTTTGAAGCAGAATCCATATAAGCATATAGCCATTCATTTTATAACAACACCTCCTTTCCATAAAGATTTCCTTTAGAAAAGGATGGTCTTATTATACTTTAATTTTGATAAAGGAACAATGTTTTTTCAAAATTTCAACAATTATCTTTTGTCATTGCTTAAGGTAGCAAATTTTTCAATACTTTAATTTTCTTCTAAAATTACAAAAAAACAATGTTAAATTTGCACCAAAAATTCAGTAAACCTTACAGGCACATATTTTTCTACTGCATGAATTTTTTTATAGATTATAGACCAAGAAATAAATTATGGTATAATTGAGACATAAAAAGGGAGGAATTTATAATGTCAATAAATGATATAAAAGCATTAAAAACATCAACTGCAGAAACTATTATTAGTCAAGGAGATATGAGTCTGAGAATTATAAGTTTTATACACACAGCAAGCTATTTACTAATGATCATTGGATTAATAGTCAGCATAATATATATGATAAAAAGTAGAAAAAAAATAATAAATAAAATTATTATAGGTGTAGTTATTATATTGGTGCCAATAATTATAAATATAGTATTAGGATTAGTAAAAGCGAATATGTTATTAAATGATAAAAAAACTTTTAATCAATCAAATAGCATTTCAAATACTGCATCTATAAATGATGTTAACAATAATACGAATCTAGGATTATGGATAAATAATTATAAAGAACTTCAAATTCAAAAATCTACATATAATCTTAATTTATTTGGAAACAAACAAACAACAGGAATTGCAACTCCAATTGATATAAGTAAACTTAATGAATATACGGCAACATATGTATATTATCCATATAATTCAACTGAAACATTTAAAACTTCAAATTTAAATGATATAAACAATATAGCTGTATCAACAGTGTATGTGCGTGATAAAGATAATTCTCTATTATTTATTATAGAATTAAATAGTGAAGGATTAACATTTAGAGAATGTATAGAGCAGGGAAAATTTATAATTCACGCACAAGGAGATTTATTGCAAGGTAGTATGAATATATCAGCTAGTCAATTGGGATTAAATGTTCAGGATGAAAATTTTGACGATCAATCCAATATACTAGATGCAATAGCTAATAATTGTGGAGCACCAACATATATTGTTTCGAATAAATCTTTAGAAGAAGTAAATAAAGAAGCTACACCTAGTATTCATTATAAATTAGTTTATCAATAGTAAATATGTTATAGCATTTTACGTACAAGAAAATATGATAGATAATACAAAAAAATGTAAAATAGAATATGTATATTATTATCCAGTTGAGAGGTTTGATAATAATGTTTTAACAGATAACAATTACTACAGCTTTAGAATAAAATAGAAATATTTAAATACTTCAATGAGAACATAAATAAAGATTAGTTCAAAAAAAGAGCTAATCTTTATTTAAAGCAGAGATGTAAATTCAAATCAAGTGTTTTTTTTGGTGTTCGTTTAACAAACTTCTATACATAAATCAATTCACTAAAAACGATTTCCTCGACTTGAGCCTTAATGGAGTTCATGGTTTCAACCCAATAAAGCATATCAGTATTTTTCATATCTTAAGAGATATTTTATTTTTTTAAATTACTTATTTAATTATCTTTTCCCTCCTTTAGAACTTGCTTTGAAGTACAGGACTTTGACCCTGTCATAAGTCCTAACCCAGTAGACTTAAGTTAAGTACACTTTATAAAAATTTGTATTTATAGACAGCTGAAACGATATAAAATATAGTTCTAAAAGTAGTGAAATTAAATTTTAGGAGGATTTTATTATGGTAGAGATAACTTATCACAAAGAAGGGGATTATTTTATTCCTGACTTATATTTAGAAAAAGAAGATTATGAAAAAGATTATAATATTGGAAAGTATGGTCATTTGAGATTAGAATATCTAAAAAATCATAAAAAAGCTGAATATACTATAATGCTTATAGAAAAGTCTTTAAGAAAACATATTGTAGAAACTGATAAACAAGCTAAA
>CANQHC010000012.1 GCA_947623595.1 uncultured Clostridia bacterium
TACTAAATAACAATGTTAATGAAATTATAACTAGCATTAGTGCACTGCATGCTACTAATAATTTTGCTTTTAGCTTATTTTTCTTACCTTGCACTTTTTCAACTTTTGCCATTGCCTTTTCATTTTTCTTTTGTGCTTTTTTAAACCTTGCTAAAATTTTATTAGGCTGTGCTTTTTTTAACCTTTCTGAAATTTTAGATTCATTAACTTTACTTTCTTTGTTATTTTCTCCTACTTTGCTTTCTTTGTTATTTTTTTCTTTTGGATTAAATGGATTTTTCATGTGTACTCCCCTTCCATATCTTTTCGTATGTTTTTTTAATATATATTAATTATAATAATTATGTACATACAAGTAAATCGCTGAAGTGCTGGTAATTTATGGCACTTCAGCGATTTCATTACGGGAGTAATGTTTATTTTTTATTTGATAAATTATTTACATTTTTGCGATTAATTTACAGTTTTAAGCGATTTTTCCTTGCTTTCTTGTATTTCCCTAAGGTTTTATTAATATTACATTGTTTTTACTATATTTTTGAATCATTGTGAATTTTTTGGCCTTCTTTTTACGGGCATGAATGTTATTTAGTGTTGTTTGTTTTACGGCTAATTTGATAAGCGGTTCCCAATATTATTAAACAGATTACTCCAATTGTAGTTAATACTATTTTTGATATGCTCTGCTCTTCTCCTGTTTTGATACTCATTATTACATCTGCATAGTCTTCGTTGTCGTCTTTGTTGCTGTCTACATAGTCTGCTGAATTCTTAATTTCTTCTAATTGCACTCTATTTTTCATTGTTCCAAAGTTGTCGTTTCCATTCTTCCATAATGTTACTACTTCTAGTTCTTTACTTTGCCCTGGTTCTAGTTCTACATTAGTCAATAGAGTTCCATCATCTTGTTTTTTCCAATAGTTTGGATTGTTATTTGATGCTTGGAAACCTTCTGGTAATACTTCTCTTACATTTGAAGTTCCTGCTATTTTTCCAGTGTTTGTTACTGTTATCAAATATTTTACCTCTACCTTTGATGTTAGTACCTTTCTAGCTATTACTTCGAGTTTGATTATTTTTCCGTCCTTGCTTATACTTTCTTCTTTTCCATCCATACTTACCTGTGCTATTTTCTTTGTTACACTGAAGTTGAATGGTATGTCATATCCTTGCTTTACTGTGCTTGAGTCTTCTTTTGTTTCTGTTTTCTTTTCCTCATTTGCTTTTCTTGGATGATTGTCTGGATAATATGTCGTTACTGTTCCTTTTACATTATTTGTTAAGTCTGCAACTAAGTCCTGTCCTTTGTATACTATTAAAATTTGTTTTTCTACTGTTTTTTCGAATATTCCATTTGTTACAGCTCCATCTTCTGGGTTATCCTGTGTTAGATTTCCTTCTTTATATGTATTTACATTTTCAATTACCTCTTCCCATGTGATGGTGTTATTTTCTGCATTGTATGTTCCACCTGCTAATTTGGATTTTTGTGTATCTATTTGCGCTGGTAATGTGTCTACTATAGCAATTTTTACTTTTCCAATATAGTTTTCAACTTTAACTTTGTAACTAATAGTGTATTCTACTGGCTCTCCTTCATTTGTTAGCACTTCAACTTGTGAATTGTTTTCTTCATTATTAGCTTGATTTTCACCACTTTTATTTACTTTTGCTGTTTTTGTAATTTCACTACTAATTGTTTCTTCTTTTAATGTATAATAGTAATTTACTTCTATTGGTGCTTTAGTCATTTTTCCACTATGATTTTCTGGCTCTTCTTCCATACATTCATAATTTTCTGGAACTTGGCTTGATTTAGTTGTGGTATAGCTTTCCCCTACTTTTCCTTCTTTTTCTTCTTTTGGTGCTACCTCTATTTCTGTTTTTTCACCTGTTTCTTCATCATAGAAGTAATGATGTACTACTACTTTTGTTGGTAATTCTACTAATACTTCGTAATCATCATTTTTTTCATCAGTTTCTACTGTTATTTCATCAGGTATTTCTGGATTTTCTGGTTGTTCTTGCTTTTCTGGGTTTGGCTCTTTTAACTCTGTTGTTGCAGTTACTGTGTTTACTATGTTTTCATCAAATGTTTCTTCTTCTGGATAAATATATTTTAGCAAAATAGATTTAGTTCTAGTTATTATTGGATCTTCTTCCTTGCCCGCTTCTAAATTTTCAACTATCTCTGTCCAAGTTATTGTTTTTTCTTCTTGGTTATATTGCCCATTATCTAAGTTTGAATTTGCTACATCTATTTCATATGGTAATTTATCCACTATTGTAATTTCTGCTTTTCCTACAAAATTATTTATTGTTGCAGTGTAATTAATTGTGTAATTAACTAATTCTTCTGTAGAATTCATTTTTTCTGTACCTGTTTTTTCTACACTTGTTATTAATTTAGTATCTGGACTCTTATATTCTGTTATTGTTTCGTTAGTTTCTTTTTCTGATACATATGCTACATTTCTTATTTTACCATTTATTGGTGAGTAGTTTGCTGTTACATCAAAGCTTAATATTTTTTGACTATTAGCTTTTAACATTACTGGTATTCCAGTTTCTAAATCTTGGCTTGTATAGGTTGTTGTTTGAGTATCTATCTTTATGCTATTTTCTACGAAACTTGTTCCTTCTGGTATTGTATCTCTTATTATTACTTCTTTTCCTATCTGTCCATCATTTTTTGCTGTTATTGTATATGTAATAATATCTCCTTCTACTACATAGTTTTTATCACTTCCTATTGTAGCTTGTTTTGATGCTGAAATAATTGGTCCGATATATGTATTAGTTACTGTTTTTGTATTATTGTCTACTGATGAATTATAGTATTGTAATTCGTTTTGTTCTACTTCTTCCTCAATTATTTCATATTCTATTTCATTTCCATCATCATCATATTTTGTTAGACCTTCAAATGTATATTTCCATTTTTCTTTATTTTCTCCTAAAGTTTCGTCTTCTACTTTATTGCTACTATCTAATATATGTTCTGCTACATCTTGCTTACTACCATCTGAAGCTACTTTTTGTAATTTTATTTTTATTTGTTTTGGAATTTCATAAATATTGTTTGTGTGATTCCATATTTTTGTTACTTCTACAGTTTTTGTGAATTCTGTTGATGTTTCAGCTTTTGCTTCATCAGTATTTTCTTGTTGATCTGTTTCTTCTAATTTTATTGTTCCTGTTACTTTATTTTCAAAAGTTTTCTTAGTATAGTCTATATCTAAGAATACTAGTTCAATTACTTTTTGTATGTTTATCTTTCCACTTTCAGGGTTAGAATATGTGTCTATTTCACTTACTTTTTCTGTCCATGTAATTGTGTTTTTGGTTGCATCATAAACTCCTCCTGATAAGTTTTCTTTTGATGCTTCATCTATTTTGTATGGTAATGTGTCTACTATTTTTATTGTTGCATCTCCTATGTATTCTGTTATTTCCGCTTCATAATTTATTGTGTATTTTACTTTTCCGCTTTCTTCTGTTATTTGGCTTGTTGCTGTTTTACTTATTTGATTTTTTAGTATTTCTGCTTGTTTTAAACTATAATAATATGTTACTTCTATGGTTTCTTCTTCCATGTAACCACTGGTATTATCTGTATTTGATACACATTCATAGTTAGGTTTTACTTGTGGTGATGGACTTGTTGCATACATTTTTCCTACATATCCATCTTTGTTCTCATCATCTACTTGTTTTCCTTTTTCTCTTGAAGGAACTTTAGTTTTTGTTCCAACCAGATAATGATGCACTATTACATTTGCAGGAGTTCTCTCAAATTCCACCACAACTTCTTTGTCTTCAGTCATTGCTAGGAATTTTTCTATGTCAACTGTTCCATCCTCGTTTGGTTCAAATTCTTGTTGTACATTATTTATGGTTATACTTTTTACAATATATCCAGTTGCTGGTGTTGCTTTTATTTCATTTTGACTGTTTTCACCATAAATTACAGTCTCATATGGGTCTTGATTTTGCCCTAATATAGTTCCTCCGTCTACTTGTATAGTTTCGCCAAATTCATCTGTTTCTTCATGTGGTTTTACTTTTGTTACTACTTTTAATTTTTTTACCCTGTAATAGTAATTTACTATTACTTCATCTCCTTGATAAGTACCATTTTTGTTTCCTGGTTCTTCTACTAACTCATATTTTGGATTTATTGCTTTTTCAGGGTTTTCCTCTGCTTGTTCTAATAATGATTTTGTAGTATAGCTACTTCCTTCTGCTCCACTATATTCTTCTGCTTCTGCTTTTTCTCCATTTTCTAATGGTACTGGTTCTTCTGTATCTTGTATGTAATGGTGTACTATTAGTGGAATTTCTCTTGCTTCATAATAGTAGTCTACTTTAATAACTTCTTCTGACTTAAAGTTTCCTACTGCATTTGTTGGTATTACATATTGTTTTGTTATTTCATCTCTCTCTAAGTCGTATTTCTTCAAATCCATATGCGGTTTTGTTTTATATTGTTGTTCAGGTTTTCCTTCTAATTTTTCGGTTTCTGCTACTGGTTGCTCAGTTTTTACTCCATTTTCTTTTAAATAGTGATGTACTATTACTTTGGCAGATGCTTTATTTTTTATAATATATGCACTGTTTTCTGCATCATATATAGCAATTGTATCATCTGGTTCTTCTGTTTCATCATCTTTGATATTCTGTATCTCTACGACTTTTTTATCTTCTGCTTCGAAATCTATTATTATATATTTTTCAAGTGGAAGATATCCTTCTGGAGTATTTAGCTCTGTTATTCTATATTTTCCAAATGGCACTTGAGTTATTGCTTCTCCTTGGCTATTTGTTTGCACTTGAGTATTATATGAGCTTTCACTTTCAATTTGTTCTAATTTGAATTTTACACCTGGAATTGGTTCTTGGGTGTCACTGTCTATCTTTTTAATAACTATTTTGTTAGATTTCTGACTATATGTTACTACTATGTGTTTATCTTCTCTTACATCTACAAAGTCTGGCATTGTGTAAATACCATCTTCTCCTGCTGAGAATGGCCATTCTTTTCCATTTACAGTTACACTAATAATCTCATAGCCTGTATTAGGTTCCATTATTATTGGCTTCTCACTTGTGCCACCATGTTTTACAGTTTCATATGGCATAAAATCTTCTCCTGTAATTTTTCCGCCTTTTTCTCCGTCTATTTCTTTTACATCTGTTGTAATTTTATATTCTTTTCTTCTATTTTCTACTATTAATTCCTTTACTTCTGAAACTGTTGGCATATTGGATACTTTTAAAATTATTCCATCACTACTATTATTTTCTGGAGCTGGCAGTGTTTTTCCATCTAGATTAATATCACTACTTGAAAAACTTCCACCTGCTAAAACGGTTCCATTACTTAATTCAACTATAGAATAGATGTAATCAGAGTTACTTCCTCCTATTGATTTTGCCCATTTTTCATTTCCTTGTGAATCAAATTTGATAATCATTGCATCGCTACTTCCACTGCTTATTAATTCATCAGTTCCTACTTGAATACTATTTGAAAAGTATCCAGCTACTATGAATCCATCATCTGAGCTTTTAATAATTGATTGTATAGTTCCTATTGAAGAAATTTTCCATTCTTTTATATATATTTCTTCGCCTTCTACATAATTATATTTACTAATACTTGTTTTATTTCTTATTATTAGTCCATTATTACTTGTTTGAAGTATTTCTTGAGCTTCACCTTCTATTTCTTTATTCCACTCTAACTCATATCCTACTTCATTTGCTTTCTTAGAATATTTACTTATGTATGAAGTTCCTCCTATTAATAAGCCTTCGTCACTTGTTTGAATTACTGTGCTTATTTTGTTTTCAGCCATTGTTACCCATTCTACTTGCCCAGCTTGACTGTATTTGATTATCATTCCTTTATCGCTACTTGTTGATTTTAGCACAGATTCTCCTACTTGTATTGTTTTATTGAAATTGCCTACTGCTACATATCCCGCATCTGAAACTTCTATTATTGAATTTATATTGCTTGTACCGTTTCCTTCGATTGATGTAGCCCAGTCAACCTTATACTCACCATTGTCAGTAGGAACAAATTTTATTATTACACTACTATTGCTAGTTGTGCTTTTGTTTAGCACATAATCTCCTATTGGTACTTGTGTTGAGCCAAATTTGCCTCTAACTATAAATCCACCATCTGAAGTTTTAATTATAGAATTTATTTCATCTTCATTACTACTACTTCCTATTGAAATAGCCCATTGTACTTCACCATTTTCACTATATTTTGCTAACATACCTTTTGGGTAACTACCTTCATTTACTAGCTCGTAGCTTCCTAATTGTATTCTAGGACTTTTAAAGTTTCCTCCTATTAAATAACCTCCGTCATTAGTTGTTATCAATGACTTAACTACTTCTTCTTTTTCTCCTTCTATTGAAGAAGCTGTAAGCACTTTTGAAATGCTTGTTTCTCTAGGATCATATTTTATTATTACTATTCCTTTTATTGATGTACCATCTTCTAAATTAATATTTCCTCCAATGTTTGCATATACTTTATATTTTCCATCATTTGTTTCTTCTACTGAATATATCTCGTTACTACCTGATTCTCCTATTGACTTCATAAGGTCAAGACTATAATCGTTTTGGTTTGGCTTATATTTTATTATTATTCCTGAATATGTACCGCTTCCATAACCGCTAGTGCCTGAAGATTTATTTCTTAATACTTGATCTTCTATCGAAATAACCTGAGAATTAGACCTTCCTCCTATTATAAATCCGCCATCACTTGTTTCATTTATTGAATTAATATAATCATCATTCTCACCACCAAATGATGTTGCCCATGAGACTTTATATTTTTCTTGCTCATCTGTCATATATTTAATTATCATACTATCATATTTACTACTACTATGATTATTTAGTGTGTATCCACCTATCTCAACACTTTCTGTATTGAAATATCCACCTATTAAAATTCCCTTGTCTTGTGTCTCTACAGCTGAACCTATATTTCCACCTATTGATGTTGCCCACTCAACAGTATATTTTTCTTGTTCATCTGTCATATATTTAATGACCATTCCACCTTTTCCTAATGTATAATTTCCTATTTCAACACTTTCTGAGCCTATATTTCCTGTTGCTAGAAGTCCTCCATCTTCTGTTATTGATATTTTACTTACTGTATCTGCTAATTCATTACCTATGGATGTTGCCCACTCAACAGCATATTTTTCTTCATTGTCTACTGGTACATACTTTACTATTAGAGCATCTGAATATAATATCATTGAATTTCCAGAATCTACATTACTCTTATTTTCAAATCTTTCACTTCCTACTGTAATATAACTATTAAGGTAATTCACTCCTGCTATTATTTCTCCATTTTCTCCTAATGCAATACAAGAAAGTTTTTCAGCTCCAGATCCAGTTATTGTTGTATACCAATCTAATTCATACTTTCCACTTTCACCTGTTGGTGCATATTTTATTATCATTGAATCATCATATAAGCTTTTAGAGTTTCTTATTACCTCCTCTCCTAAATATATATAATATGATCTATAGTGTAGCCCTATTACTATTTCATCATTTTTTCCTACAGCCAAAGCTGTATAATCTTCACTTTGATTTCCACTAATTGCTGTTGCCCATTGAACATTTCCATCAGCATCATATTTAGCTACATATCGCTTACTTGATCCTTTAGTCTCTAGAGTATATTCACCCAAGGTTATAGTACCAGAAAATGATGCTAGTTTAACATAGCCTCCATCAGAAGTTTCTGCCATTAGTATTTTATTAGTACTTTCCGATATATTTTTTGCTTCAGTAGCAACTAATACTTGTGGAACTTCCATAGAAGCACCTATTCCAAAATAGTATACTTTATCTGTGATGTCATATTTTTCATCACTAGCTTCAATTTCTACCGCTTTGTATAAGCCTTCTTTTAGATTTGCTTCTATTTCTCCTTGAGCATTTGTTGTTAATGTGTAATATGTTTTTCCATTTATTACTTCTTTAGTTCCTAAAATATTAGATTTGGAATCTAATGCTACTTGATCTACTCCATTTTCTACACTATACATTGCAAATTTTGTATTTGGTAAACGTACTTCTTGCCCTTCGTCTGCTTCTTCTCCATCCACTTTTATTAGTTTAAATGATGGGCTATCTTCTATAATTATTGTTACTTTATTTGTTTGAGCATCTGCAGACCAATTTTTTATTTTTCCATCTTTTACATCCAATGTTAGCATACCTTCTGCATCTTTACTTACTTGGAATGTAATGTCTTTTATTGTTGCATATCCATCAGGTGCCATTAATTCTTTTAATGTATAAGTTTGGTCTAATTTTCTTGTTTCTTCATACTGATACAAATTGTCTATTGTGATAATTCCATTTGTATCGGTTATATAATCACCTATTCTTTGTGTTCCTTTATATAGCCTAAATTTTGCTCCAGCAATTGACCTTTCTTCTTCACCTTTAACTATTTTATTTATTTGTAAATTGTATGTTGGTATTTTTTCATTTTCTATTGTAAAGTTTATTACTGGTATTACTCCATTTTGAGTAACTGATGCTTCTTTTACTAATTCTGGTTTTGAAGCAGTTACTGTAGTTTCAGAATTTTCTTTTAACCATTGAAGTTCATAAGTTCCTTCATTGTTATTTATTTTGAATTTCATTGGTTTTGTTAAATAATATCCTTCTGCTTTTACTTCTTCTAAAGAGTACTCTGCTTCGATACTTAACCCGCTTAAGCTTACTTCTCCTAATCTATTAGTGGTTAAAGTTCTTCCATTTTCAAAATTTTTACCTATTATTCTGAACCTTACTCCACTTATTTTGTTTTGTATTTGTTCTTCTTGCGCTTTTTCTATTTTTACTATTTTTAGACTTGCTTTTACTTCATCTTCAACTTCTATTTGTACTTTGTAACCTTCTTCGCCTTGTGGCTCTATAATTCTAATATTTTTTGCATCATCTGTTGTTTCTTCTTCTACTAATTCTAGCCTGCCATCTTTTTCTGTTGCTTTAAATCTAAATTCTGTTGGATTTAGTTCATAACTAGTTGGTGTTTTTATCTCTTTTACTATGTATGTTCTGTCAACATACAAACCTTGTAATACTAATTTTCCATCTTCTCCTGTTACTCTTGTTTTTCCTTCTTCTTTTCCATCATTTTGGTCAGCTTCCATAATAAAGTATGTTGCGCCTGGAACTGTGGATTCTGTTTTTGCTTGATATTTTATTAGCTCTAAATCATATTGTTTTGCTATCATAAATCCTATTTTGTTTGGTTCTGTTTGTGTTCTAAATTTTCCCGCTTCAGTGTCCAAACTGAAATATACAGCATGGTGGCTATATGATACTTGGTTATAGTTCAAATTTCTTGGTATTTCTATTGTATATGAAAATTCTTCTTGTTCCGTTCTTTGTAAGGTATAATTTCCTAAGTCAATTAGATAACTCTTTACTGTGCTAAAGTCTACTATTTGATCAGCCCTCTTCCAATCATTTGCTGGATTGCCTAGGTCTTTGGTTGCATCTTCATTTGTGCTATAATATACTGTTGCTACTTTTTGTAACTTTTCTGATAGTCTAATTGGTCCTTTCATTTTAGTATCAAAATTTGAACCTAAATCTGTTCCATTAATTGTATATTTATTTCCTGAAAAAGGTATTCTTCCTAGAACTTTTACCTCACTTACTGTGCTTGAATAGTTATTTGTCATTGATATTATTATATCTGCTGTACTTTGATTCTTTGTTACTAGTGCTATTTGTGGTCCTACTGCAATATTTTTGTCGTCATCATAGTTTGCTGCTGTTTGGCTTGTTAGTAATGAGTCTGGCGAAATTAGACTTATCTTTGCTAGAGTTATTCCTATTTTTTCATTTTTATTTAGATTATCATTTACATCTTTTTCATCTTTAGTTGTTTCCCAATATTGTACTGCATTTGCGTTATAATAATGTAATTCTATGTTTTGGGTTTGTGTTACTATTCTTGGGTCTGGAGTGATGTCGGCATCTACAACTATGCTATATGTAGTTGGGTTTGTATTTTCAGTATTAATTTTTATATAACATATTCCATCTTCAATAAATTGCTCATAGCTTGATATTTTAACCGTTTTCTCTTCTGATGTTACACTATTTAATTCAACATCCACTATATTTTCTGGTAGTTTTAATAAAAATGCTCCATTTACCCATTTTACTTGATTTTCATTTGTATTAGCATTAGCATTTATGGTTATTTTCATATTTTTTTCTGTTTTTTGAGTTGATATCGCACTTTTGCTCAAATATAGTGATGCTATTGAGTATGGTTCTTCATAATTTGCTTTATGAATTGAAGTTGCTATATAGTTTTCTCCTAAATATCCACTTAAATTTGATTGTATGTATGATAATTCATCAAATTTTTCTTTTTCATAGTGGTTAGTTATATATTCATCATCTAATTGCTTGATGTTGTAGACATATAATATAGTATTAGCTTTTGTTTTACTTGTTTCTACTCTAATATGTCTTACCGGCTCTGAATAAATGTATGGCTTAGTTGATGTGTATGTTGTCCAATTTTGCTTATTAAATGTTCCTAAAACTTCGTCTGTTTCATCATCATATATTTTGATTTCTCCATCTTCTCCTAACATATCGGATGGGTTTGAAAAATATATTCCTATATTGCTTGTTAATTCCTCCATTGATTCCTTAGTGGTTCCATCTTGTTTTATGAATTCGTCAAATAGCTTTTGACTAGCATCTTTTGGAGTTTCCTTCATTGTTATTCCAGAGCTTTCACCATTTGTACCTGTGTAAGCTCTCCATTCAACTGTGTAATTATCATCTTTTTCTTCACTTGATATTTCATTATATATTTTTAATGGTTTCTCTTTTGATATTAAATATCTTTCTGTTGGCCTATACACATATTTTCCAACTCTTATTTGAAAACTAGGGTCATATTGTTGAACTACTGGTTTCATGTATGACACCAATATTATCTGATTTTCTTCATTTGATCTTTCTGGGTTTTTAAATTCTGGATTTGGATTGTTATGTCCTTCATAATATGCTTTTACTGGTATTCTTAAATTTATGTATTCTTGCCCTAAATCTGTAAATGCTGATAATGGATATACTACACTAATTTGAAAATTATTGTATTTTGAAATTGTATTTGTTACTAGGCCAGTTTCTTCATTTAGTGTTGATTCTTTTTCTGCTATGAATGTTCTGTTTTGATCATTATATTTTAATTTTACATTGCTATTTGTACTTTCTACTCGTATTGGATCTTGGTTGTTTAATTGTGGAATTGTTCCTTCTACTACTGCTCTTTTTAGAATTAATTCTTCTTTTGTTTCCTCAGTATATATTGTAAAGTCTATTTTTAATTCACCTTTTTCTTGGTTTATTCCAGTATCTATATTTCCTTTTTGTTCTAAATTAGTAATTCTCATTTTTGTATATCCATGCCAATCTACTTTGAAATCTACTTTTTTATAAATTGGTGTTCTTGTATGTTCTTCATTATCTGATACGTGGACTCCAGTTAAAGTAATGCTGTTTATTTTACTATAATTTTTAGCATTTTTTCCTATTGCAGATGTTATGGTACTTGGCTGTGCATAATCTCCTGAACGCACTATTCCTGTTAATAGTTTTTGTGTTCCGTTATTTATATTATTTAATTTTATCTCTTTTATATTTAAACCTATTGCATTTTCTCTTACTTCGTTATCTTTTGGTATTGCAGTTTCTAGATAGAAGTTGTCACTATTTATTCTAATAACACCTTCTTCTAAATGTCCGTCGGTAAGCACATTTAATTGCATGTATAGAGTGTCATATTCTCCTACTTTTCTGCAGGTTCCTCTTACTCCATCTGCTATTCCATCGCCATCTATGTCACGCAAAAAGAAGGCATCAAATTCAACAAATTGTGAGCCTGTATCTTTTGCTCCATCCCCCTCTTTTACTTTCTCATATGTCATCGTTCTTGCGATTTCACCTGTTGGATTAAAGTTTTCAATTTTTCCATTGGTTAATAGCAGTGTAGCAATTACTAACATTGCTAATATTGCACTGGTTATAATTATTAACTTTCCTTTCAGATTGAACCTCTTTGTAGTTTTTTCTTTTGACATTTTGCCTACCTCCATACTTTACTGCATTTTTTGTATACTTATTCTTATATATAAATTTATATTTATTATAATTACTTTAAGTATATAAGTAAATTGGTAAAATGCTGGCAAATACTAGTATTAGTGGTTTTTCCTACGGCGACAAGAGAGTATTTATTTTGATAAGTTCTTTACATTTTTGCGATTATTTTACAGTTTTTAGTACATTTTCCGGGCTTTCCTGTGTTTCCCTATATATTTCTTAATGTCACATTTTGTTTTGCTTTAATTTTAGAGCATTTTGGGCTATTGGCTACTTTTACTTACGGGCTCATAAAAAAGAAGTATTCCAATGTTTAATTAAAAAAACTGAAAGCTTTAATCATATGACTAAGCTTTCAGTTCATATTATTACTTTTAATTACTATACTTAATTTCTTTTTGAATCTTATTTCTGTTTTTTCTTTCTAATTACTACATTCTTACCATCTAATACCACATGCCTTATTTCTCTGTTTCTTTCTTTTTGGTACTTTTGATATTGGTATAGTAATATTAATAAGCCAGCTGTTGCTATTGTTCCTAATGCTACTCCTAATACCTTTTGTTCTGCTCCTGTTTTAATACTCATTACTACATCAGCTTGTGATTCATTGTCATCTTTACTACTATCTAGGTAGTTTGCTGGGTTTGTTGTATCTGTTATCTGTACTTGGTTTCTCATTGTTCCAAAGTTATTGTTTCCATTCTTCCATATTGCTACAACTTCTAAGTTTTCACTTTGTCCTGGATTTAGTTTTACTTCTGTCGTTAAGGTTCCATCTGTTTGTTTCTCCCAATAACTTGGGTTGCTATTTGATGTTTTGAAACCTGCTGGCAATGTTTCTTTAATATTTGCTGTTCCTTCTATCTCTCCTGTATTTGTTACTACCACTTCATATTTTACTTCTACTTTTGAGGTTGTTACTTTTTTAGCTACCACTTCTAGTTTTATGATTTTTCCTTCATCATCTACTTTTGCTTGTTTTCCGTCTATGCTTGCCTCTGTTATTCTTTTTTCTACACTGAAGTTGAAGTTTAGTTTTTGGTAGTAGTAAATTACTGTGTCATTATCTTCTTTGTATAAACCTTCTTTATTTGTTGGTGCTAACTCTTCTAAATATTTGTAGTATGGTATTTCTTTTTCTTTTGTTTCATACCTTTCTCCTACATAGCCCTGTAGTTCTTCTACATATGTTGTTTTTAAGTCTTCTTTTCCTTCTTCATTTCCTGGCTCGCCTGGCTTAATTGTTCTTGTTATTTCTTCTCCTGTTTCTTTGTCTAGATATTTTACTGTTATTTTTCCACTTGGAATTTTTTCATAATAGTAGGTTACATAGATTGTGTTGTTTTCATTATTTCTTTCCATTTTTCCACTGCTATTTTCTGGCTCGTTTCCTGCTTTTCTATAGCCTTCTATTACTTTTCTTGCTGTTTCATATAAGTCTCCTACTTTACCTTCTATTACTTTTTCTTGTTCTAATACTTTATTTGTTTCTTTTTCTAAATATCTTACTATTACCTTAGCTGTTAATTTTCTATAGTGATATACTACCTCTTTTGAACCTTCTTCTAATCTTCCTTCTGGAGCATCTCCTGTGGTTTCTACTAATTCATAATTTTCTAATTCGTCTTGCTTGTCTTTAGTCTTGTATGAATCTCCTACTTTTCCTTCTATTATTTGTGGGTCTGTTATTTCATTTCCGTCTTCATCCACATATTTTGCTGTTACTCCTCCTGAGTTTTTTCTTTCATAATAGTAGGTTACTTCTGTTGCTCCTTCTACTATTTTTCCTTCTGCATTTCCTTCTACTCCTACCCAGTTATATCCTGGTATTTCTTCTTTTTCTGTCTGATAGTCACTTCCTACTTTTAAGTCTTTTTCATAACTGTATTTCTTTTCTATTGGTTCTGTTCCGTCTTCATTTCCTGGCTGTCCTGGTTCTATGGTTTGTACTATTTCTTCTCCTGTGTCTTTATCTACATATTTTACTACTAGTTTTCCTGTGATGTTTACATTTGTATCATAGCTTGTTTCTACTTCATTTTTTGTTTCATTTTCTGTAAATTCAATCTTGCCTTTTACATTGTTTGTTATTTTTTCTTTCTTTACATCTAAGTCTTTATACTCAACTGTAATTTCTTTTTCTACATCTACTACTTTTGCTCCATTTTCTACCGTGTTTATATGTCCTAATTCTTGTTTCCATGTAATAGTTTTTAAGTCCTCGTCATACTCTCCTCCTGCTATATTTGACTTATCTTTATCTATTTCATATGGTAGTGTATCTGTTATTGTTAAGGTAGCTTCTCCTATATAGTCATTTATCACTGCATGGTATTTTATTTTGTAAGTAACTATTCTATTTTCATTTGTTATTTCTTCTGTTCCTGTTTTGTTAATATCACTATCTATTCGAACATTGTTTAGCCTATATTCGTTTGTTACTATAATTTTTCCTATCTGGTTTGGAGTCTCTTTTTCATCTAATTCTTGCTTGTCTGCTCCTGGTTCTATTTCTTCTGGTCCTTGCTTGTCTGCTCCTGGATTAGTTTCATCTGATTCTTGCTTTTCTACTTCTTGCTCACTTGTTTCTTGATCATTTACTTCTGAGCCACTGTCTGTAACATCCTTATTTTCTGTTATTGTTATTTGTGGTGGTTGTACATAGTATTCTAGTTCTCCTGGATTTGACTCGCTTTCTTGTACGCTATAGTTTATTAATGCTCCTCTTTCATCATATTTTGGTAAGTTTGTAAATGTATGGGTCCAATTATTTGAATCTGATAATACTACACTTTCTAATGTCTTATCATTCCATGTTGTTTGTCCATTTGCTGTTAATTGCACATTTACTGAGTTTGGCCTATGTTCTTTTGAATTATCATTATCATCCCATCTCTTTTCTACCACTTTGTCTACTTTGTATTCTTGTTCTACCGTACTTGTGTCTTCTTGTTTTTTTGTTTCTTTTTCTAATTCTGGTTTTATTGGTTCTAATATATCTGGATAATATGTTGTTATGCTTCCTGTAGCTGTATTTACTAAGTTTCCTACTGGATTTTGATTATCATATACTACTTTAATTTGCTTTTCTATTGTTTTTTCAAATCTTCCTTCTGTAACAACTCCATCTTCTGGATGTTCAGGAGTTAATAATCCATCTTTATATGTATTGATGTTTTCTATTGTTTCTTCCCAGGTAATAGTATTATCTGCTGAATTATATTTACCTTCTTGTAATTGAGATGCATCTTTGTCTATTGCTGATGGTAGTTTATCCACTATTGTTATTTTTGCTTTTCCTATGTAGTCTCTAATATTTATTTTATATTTAATATTGTATGTTACTTCTCCGTCTTCGTCTGTTAATACTTCTACATTTACTACTTTTGGTTCTAAGTCTGCTTCTTTTTGTTCTTGCCTTTCAACTGTTTTGCTTGCTTTTGCAGTTTTGGTCATTTCATTTTCTATTGTTTCATCATTTAATGTGTAATAGTATATAACTTCTATTGGGGTCTTTGTCATATTTCCTTCATGTTTGTCCGGTGTTTCATCTTTGCAAGTATAGTTTTGTGGCACTTCTTCTGATTTACTTGTTGTATAGCTTTCTCCTATTTTTCCAGTCTGTTCTTTATCTTCAGCTACCTTTATTTGTGTTGCTACATCATTTTCCTCATCATAGAAATAATGGTGTACTATTACTTTTGCTGGTATTTGTGCTTCTATTTCATGTGTATCTGTTTGCTCATCTGTTTTTACTGTTTTATCTTCTGGAATATCTGGCTGTTTTAAATCTGTTGTTGCTGTTACTGTATTTACTATTTTTCCTTTTAAGTTTTCTACATCTTCATAAATATATGTTAATGACATACTCTTGGTTCTGCTTATCTCTTTTGTTTCTATATTTTTATATGTGTCTATTTCATTTACCGTTTCTGTCCATGTTATTGTTTTCTTTTCTGGGTCATATACTCCTTCATCAGGTATTTGTGATTTTGATACATCTATCTTGTATGGCAATGTATCCACTATTGTTATTACTGCTTTTCCTACAAAGTTTTCTATTCTTGCTGTATAGTTAATTGTATAGTAAATTGGTGTTTCTGTTGATGTTATTGTTTCCACTGCTGTTTTTTCTACTTCTGTTGTTAATATGATTTCTGGCTTTTTGTATTCTGTTTCTACTTCATTACTTCCCTTTTCTTCTATGTATGCCACGTTCTTTATTTTTTGATCTTCTTGTGCATAATTTACTATTACTGTGAATGTTAATTCTTTGCTTTCTTCTGTATTTAAACTTGGTATTATCCAAGTTATTTCTTTTTCTCCTTGTACTTGTGAAGCTTCATTTGCTTCTTTAAGCCTTGTTCCTTCTGGTACTGTATCTTTTACTTCAATATTTTCTGCTGTGATTGTTCCTGTGTTTGTTACTTTTATAGTATAGGTTATTTCATCTTCTGCTGTTACTTCATTTTTTCCTAATTTTTGTTTTCCTTCTGCATCTAGCCCTCCATCTTCATCCTGTCCTCTTTCTACACTTGCTATTCTATTTATCTTGGCTTTCTTTTCAAATGTAACTATTGGAGTTTTTACTTCATCAGTTGGAGTTTCTGGGTTTTCTTGAACTTCTGGGTCTTGAGGATTTTCTTTATCTTCTATTTCTTTTGTTATTGCTTTATTTTTGATGTCTCCTGTTATTTCTTCCTCTTGCACCTCATCTTTTACCATTACTTCAAAACTTAATGTTGTCACTGCTGGTAATACTTCATCTGTTTTTGGTTCTACATATACTACTATTCCTTCTTCTAAGTCTTGCTGTGTTTTACTTGATACATCTACCTCTTTTCCATTTACTTCATTGCTTGTTTCTTCATTTACTCTTATTGAACCATCTACAAAACTTGTTCCTTCTGAAATGCTATCTTTTATTAATACATTTTCTCCTAAGTCTCCTTCATTCTTTACTGTTATAACATATTTTATGATGTCTCCTTGTACTACAAAGTTTCTTCCTTCTTTTACTATTGCTACTTTCTCTGTGCTTATTTTTGGTGCTTTTACTGTGTTTTGTGTGGTTCCAGTTGGATTTTCATCTACTGTTGCTTGGTTTTCTATTATTGTTTTTCCTTCTACTCCTTTTTTCACTTTTACCCTGAAGCTTAACTCTATTTTTCCTTTTACCTCTTCAGTACCTTCTATATTTGCTTCTTCACCGTCTAGTTTTTTATGCTTTGCTGGTACTTTTACTTTTATTCCTTCTTCTAATTCTTTTTGGGTTAATTCTGATAATGTTTTATTTTCTCCATTTACTTCATACTCTGATAATTTATTTATTTGTATTGTTCCATTTACAAAATCAACTTCTTCTGGCAAATTATCTCTTATTGTTACTTCTTTTTCTACACTTCCTGCATTTTCTACTGTGATTGTATATGTTATTTCTTCTCCTTTTACCACATAGTCTTTTCCGTATTGTGTTTGTGCCTTTTTGCTCTGACTTATTATTCCTTCTCCATAATTATGTACTACTTCATTTGACTCTTTCTTTGGCATATCTGGATATTCTGGGTCATCCGGTTCTTCTTCATCTTTTTTTTCTGTTATGTCTATTAAGTTTGCTCTGTTCGTTATTTTCGCATCATTATCAAGGTCATTTACTGTTACTTTAAATGACAATACTTTTTCTCCTTGTGCTGGAACTTCTATTTCAATTCCTTTATTTAAGTCTGCTTCTCCTTTTTCTGCTAGTTGTATATCTTCTCCATCTAGATTATAGCTATTGCTATTATCTACTTGAATACTTTCTGGCACAAATGTTGTTCCATCTGGAATACTGTCTTTTACTATTACTCTTGCTGGCATCGTTCCTTTGGTATTTGTTACATGAATTATATATGTTATTGTTTCATCTTTTTGTACTGTACTTCCATTTTCTGGGCTACTTTCTTTTGTTATATTTAAGTCTGTTTTCTTTACTTCTACTTCTTTAGATTCTGCATTTTTTCCATCCACTATTGCTATATTTTTTATTGCTTTTTCATATACTTTTTCTGCTACTTCGCCTTTGTTTAAATCATCCACTGTTACTTTAAATGTTAATACTAGTTTTCCATTTTCTACTTTTGTTTGTTCTTCTGCATCTAATACTTTCTTGCCTGGAACTATTACTTTTATTCCTTCTTCTAAATTTACTTTTCCTAGTTGTGTTAAATCTTTTTCTATTCCATCTACTTTAAAGTTTTCCTGTTCATTTATCCTTATTGAACCTTCTTTAAATGTTAAACCTTCTGGAATACTATCTTGTATTGTTACCTCTTTTTCCAAGCTTCCTGAATTTTCTACTGTAATCATATATGTAACTTCTTGTCCTTCTAGTACATAACCTAGTTGTTCATTTTTTATTGTTACTTCTTTCTTAGATGTTATATCTGGTTCTACATATGTATGTGTTACCGTATTTGTTCTTTCTTGCTTTTCTTCATTTTCTGGTTCTTTTGGATCTTTTATTACTGCTTCATTTTCTATTTTTGCATCATTATCAAAGTCATCTACTGTGACTTTATATTCTACTATTATGCTATTTCCTGCTGGTACTTCAATTTCAATTCCAGTTAATAGATAATTAGCATCTTTATTTTCTAAAGATTCTTGCTTATATGTTGTTCTTCCTCCTATTTTTAGGCTTCCTGCTACAAAGCTTGTTCCTTCTGGAATTGCATCTGTTACTAATATCGTTTTTGGTGCTGTTCCATCATTTGTTAAAGTTATTTGATATTTTATTATATCTCCTTGTGTTACTTGTGTGCCTCCTATTGCACCTTCCTCTAAACTATTTGATATCTCTCCTCTTTCTATTTCTCCTGTTTTTCCATATTTCATTTTTGCTTTTTCTACTTGTACTTCTACTTCTTTGGTTTCTACTTCATCTACTGTTGCTGTATTTTTTATTGCTTGGCTATATGTTTCTGGTCCTAAATCATTTACTGTTACATCAAATGATAGAGTTACTGTTTGATTACCTTCTACTTGTACTCCTATTCCTTGTTCTAATTCTGTTTCTGTTTTCTCACTGTAGTCTATATTATTGTAATTTGCATTATTGTTTATTTTTATACTTTTTTGTACAAAACTTGTTCCATTTGGCGCTTTATCCTGTACTTTTACTTCTTTTGCAACTTCTCCACTATTTGTTATTTCTATTTTATATGTTATTGTTTCTCCCTCTACCACATAGCCTGTGTTATTTTCAGTGCTTACTGTCTTGTTGCTTGTTATTATTGGACCTATGTATGTATTAGTTATTGTATTTGTTTCATCATCTATTGTTTTTCTATAATATGATAAACCTTCTTCTACTTCGTCTACACAATATTCTATTTTATTTCCTAAATCATCATACTTTGGTAAACCTGTAAATACATATCTCCATGTTTCTTTATTCTCATTATCTTCAGTACCTGTTACTTTATTTGCTTGACTAACTTCTCCTTCTACGTCTACACCATGTACTGTTACTTTAGTTTTGTTTCCTTCTGCATCTTTTTTCATTAATTGTAATTTTACTTTACTTGGTCTTTCATATACATTATTTGTATGATCCCATACTTTTATTGCTCTCACACTTGTTGTTTCATTTGGTACCTCAAATGTATTTGTTATTGTAAATGTTTTTATTTCTTCTCCATTTGATTCTAAATCTGTCGCTTGCTCTATTGTTTCAGATTCTACAATTTCTGCTTTTTTATAAAATTTGAGATCATCATCTTCTACTTCTCGTTCTTCTACTGTATACTCTGCTAATGTTCCATCTGCATTATATTTTGGTAATTCTGTAAATGTATATTCCCAAGTGCTTTCGTCATCTATTTTCTTATGTTGCTCTTTTGTTAATGTCATTTCTGCAACTGTTTGGTCTCCTAATTGCTTATTTTTTACTATTATCTTTATTTGTGTTGGTCTCTTAGTTGCTCTATCTTCTTGGTCATCCCATGATTTTATTACTTTTAGTTTTGTTTTGAAGTTTGGAAGTGTTTCTGCTGTGTATTCTATTTCATCACTTTCTTTTTCTGTACTTAGGAATTTTAATTTTCCATTTACTTTGTTTTGTATTTTTTCTAAATTTACATCTAGGTCTTTAAATACTACTGATATGGTTTTACTGAAACTTACTGTTAATTGTTTCTTTCCTTCTGCTTGCCCTTCTGGCACTTCTCCATTTGTATATGTATCTACATCTTGTAAATCTTTCCATGTGATAGTATGTGCTTCTTCGTCATATTCTCCTCCTTGTAAGTCTGATTCATTTTTCTCTATTCCACATGGTAATTGATCTACTATCGTTATTTGTACTTGTCCCATATATTCTGATACTGTTGCTGTATAGTTTATTGTATATTCTACTGGTTCGCCTTTTGAAGTTATTTCTGGAGTTGCTTCTTTTGTTACAGTCTGCCCTATTACTTCAGGTTCTTTTAAATCATACTCATATATTACCTCTGTTAGTTCTTCTTTCATAGTTCCCTGCCAATTTTGAGGTCTTACTGCTAATTTATAATTTTGTGGAATTTTAGTTGATGCTTGTGTTGTATATTGATCACCATACTGCCCTTGTCCTTCTCCTTCTGCTGGTAATGTCTCACTTGGAGCTATTTCACTTCTTGTGTTCTTATCTATATGTTTTACTAATACTCCAGCTGATGATTTTACGCCATAATAATATGTTATATTTATTTCAGCATAATCATATTTTCCTGTTGCATTTTGAGGCATAGTTGTTAATTTATATTTTGGGTTTAATAACTGCCTTTCATCCGCTTCTGGCTGTTCTGTTAATGCTTTAGTTACATATCCTTGACCTTCTAAACCTAAATCATGTTCATCTTGTGCCACATTTTGTTCATTTTCTTCATAACCTACTAATGGTACAGGATTTTCTGTTCCATCTATATAGTGGTGTACTGTTAATGGTATTTTCTTTATTTCATAATAATATATTACTTCTATATCAGCTTCTGTAAATTTTCCTGTTGCATGTTCTACTAATTGGTCCTGTACTGGCTCATATTTTTCTAAGTCCATCCTTGGTTTTGTTATATATTCTTCATCTATTTTTCCCTCTATAAACTCATCTTCTGCTACTTTTTTTGGACTTCTATCTTCATTAAATTCATTTTGTGCATAGTGATGTACTATTACTTTTGCTTTCTTTTTGTTTTCTATTATATACATTCCTGTACTTGAGTCATATCTTGCTACTTGCTGACTTGATCCTTCAGAAGCTATTACTGATTTATTACTTTCTTCAAAATCTATTTTTATTGTTTCCTCTAGTGGTATATATCCTTCTGGTGTGTTTAACTCAGTTATACTGTACATTCCATATTGCACTTGCGTTATTGCTTCACCTTTGCTATTTGTTTCAATTAATATTCCTGAATTTGCTCCGTCTATCTCATCTAATCTGAATTTTACTCCTGCTATTGGTGACTGTGTTTTGTTGTCCACTTTTTTTATTACTAATTTGTTCGTTTTTTTGCTATAAGTTACTACTACATGCATATCTTTTGTTACATTTGTAAATTTTTGCATTTCATAGTTTCCTGTTGCCTTGTCTGCTTCAAATGGCCATTCTTCTCCATTTACTGTAACTGATATTATTTCATATCCTGAATTTGGTTCCATTAGTATTTGATTTGTACTATTTTCTCCATATTTTACAATTTCATATGGTTTTTTATCTTCTCCAGATATCTTTCCTCCTTTTTCTTCTCCTATCTGTTTTACCTCTGTTGTTATTTTAAATTCTTTTCTATAATTTTTTACTTTTAGCTCTGTTACTTCTGGAATTCCTGCCATATTAGCTATTTTTAACATCATTGCATCATAATTTCCCTGATTAGTTAATTGTTTTCCATCTGTTTCTATTTTTCCACTTTTATAATGTCCTCCTGCTAATATTGTTCCGTCTTTTAATTGTACTACCGAACTTATTTCATCATTAGTAGTTCCACCTATTGCTTTTGCCCATTCTAATGTATATTTTCCGTTACCCTTTTTGTATTTAACTACCATTGCGTCAGTTGAACCTTTAGGTTCTAATATATAATCTCCTAATTGAATACTACTACTTTCAAAATTTCCACCTGCTACAATTCCTCCATCTGCTGTTTCTGCTACTGAAGTTATTTTGTCGCTCTTATCTCCACCTACTGCTGTTGCCCATTCTACCTCTTTATTTGCATTGTACTTAATTATCATTCCACTTGAATATGATGTTGAACCTTTAAATTCATATTCTCCTATTTGAATACTATTACCTTTGAAACTTCCTCCTACTAATATTCCTCCGTCAGATGTTTCTTTTAATGATGTTATTGCATCTTCATAATTTCCTCCCACTGATGTTGCCCATTCGATTTGTCCATTCATATCATATTTAATTATCATTCCATCTGTATATACTACTGAACCTTTATTTGTTAATTCATATTCTCCTATTTGAATATTACTACCTTTAAAAGTTCCTCCTACTAATATTCCTCCGTCAGATGTTTGGCTTAATGATGTTATTATATCTTCATTACTTCCTCCAACTGATGTTGTCCAATTTATTTTATATTTTTCATCACTATCTATTGGTGTATATTTAATTATCATTCCATCCGGATATGATGTTGAATCACTTTTCTCTAATTTATATTCTCCTAATTCTATACTGCTACTATTGAAATATCCTCCTGCTACTAAATCTCCATTTGTTGTTTCTGCTACTGAATATATATAGTCGCTACTACTTCCTCCTAACGATGTTGCCCACTCTACCTTTCCGTCTGCACTGTATTTGATTATCATTCCATCATAACTTGAACTATTATTCGTTAGTGTATAACCTTCTAATGCAATACTTCTTGAATTAAAATATCCTCCTACTAATATACCACCATCTTTTGTTTCTATTACTGAATATATGTAATCACTATAATTTCCTCCTACTGATGTTGCCCATTCAATTTGTCCATTCATATCATATTTTATTATCATTCCATCTATATATGATGTTGAAGTACTATTGTTTTCTAGTGTATAATTTCCTGCTTTTATTTTAGTACTTGAAAAATGTCCTACTGCTATATGGCCTCCATCACTTGTTTGAGTTATTGAATTTATTTGTTCATTACTGCTTTCTCCTATTGATACTGCATTTATAGTTACTGGATTTGCTAATTCTTTTTTTTCACATTTTATTATCATTCCATTATAATTATCAGTACTTTTGAACGTTTCTCCTCCTATTTTGACAATTTCTGAACTAGAATATCCACCCATTATTATTTTTCCATCTTTAGTTTGTAATATTCCCTCTACGACTTCATTTTTATCTCCTCCAACTAAAGTAGCCCATTCAACTTTATATTTTTCATTTCCTTCTACTGGTGCATAACTTACTACTATTCCATCAGTAAAAGATGTTAAATAACTAGTATTTTTAAATTTATAATTTCCTAAATCTATATCAGTACTGTAAGTTTTTCCTCCTACTAATATTTTTCCATCTTCTGATTCTGATACTGCATATACGTTATCTATACCTGTTCCACCAACTACTGTTGCCCAGTCGGCTTTGTATTTTTCACTACCTTCTACTGGAATATATTTAATTACCATTCCACTATAATTGCTACCAGGGTTTACTAAGTTATAACTTCCTATAGTTAAACTTGTACTTTGGAAATATCCTCCTACTAATATTCCCTTATCTGCGGTTTGTGTTATTGATTGTATATAATTATGTTGGTTACCTGATATTGTTGTTGCCCAGTCAACGTTATATTTTTCTGGACCTGCTACTGCTGTATATTTTATTATCATTCCATTTTGAGTTGTAGTATTATCATTATTAAATGTATAACCATTACCTAATTCTAAATTTCCTGTATAATATCCACCTACTAATATATCACCTTCAGGAGTTGCTTCTACTGATTGTATATAACTGTTATTTGTTGTTCCAAGTGAACTTGCCCAATCAACATTATATTTTTCATCAGTTGCTACTGGCGTATACTTAATTATAAGTCCTGTATCATTATTATTACCTTTACCATCTAATGTATAGCTACCTACTGACATAGTTGTACCTCTAAAGTTTCCTCCTGCTACAAAACCTCCATCAGAAGTTGCTGATACTGAATATATATAATCATAATATAGTCCTCCTATTTTTGTTGACCATTCAGCTTCATAATTTTCACTATTTGATATTTTTTTGTATTTGATTATATACCCATCAGACTTTCCCTTAAGGGTGAATGTATTATCTCCTATTTTTACACTGTTATCTTGGAAGTATCCTCCTGCTACAATTCCTCCATCTATTGTTTCTGCTATTGAATATACAGGTGCTCCTAAAGTAGTTAGCCATTCAATTTTATATTCTCCTTCATTTGATTCATCTATTTTATATTTAATTATTAGTCCAGTAGAATTTCCTTCACTATTTAATGTTTGACCTCCTACTTGAATACTACTACTTTTGAAAACTCCTCCTACTACAAAACCTCCATCAGAAGTTTTTGCTACTGCATTTATTCTGTCATCACCACTTTCTCCTATTAATGTTACATCTTCTACTGCATATGATTCTGGAGCTTGCCTTGATGTTCCTATTCCAAAGTAATATACATTATTTGTTATGTCATATTTTTCATTGTTTGCTTCTATTTCTACTGCTTTATATAAACCTTCTCTTAGATTTGCTTCTATTTCTCCATTTTC
The DNA here is from genome assembly GCA_947623595.1 of uncultured Clostridia bacterium. Taxonomy (GTDB): domain Bacteria; phylum Bacillota; class Clostridia; order TANB77; family CAG-508; genus CAG-273. The sequence goes on from CANQHC010000012.1 coordinate 24,985, forward strand.
ATTTGTTTCTAACACATAATATTCTTTTCCGTTTATTATTTCTTTTTTTCCTAGAATATTATATCTAGAATCCAATGCTAATTGTTCTGTTCCATCATCCACATTATATATTGCAAATTTTGTGTTTGGTAAAAATACTTCATTTCCTTTTTCTAATTCTTCACCATCCATTTTTATTAATTTGAATGATGGACTATCTTCAATTGTTATTGTCATTTTGTTTCCTTCTGCATTTGAGCTTTTTATAGTTCCTTCTTTTACGTCCATTACTAATAAACCTTCTTCATTTTTTCTTACTTGGAAGGTTATGTCTTTTACTGCTGAGTAGCCTTCTGGAGCTAATATTTCTTTTAAAGTATATGTTTGGTCTAATTCTTTTAACTGATTATATTGATATAAATTTTTAATTGTTATTGTTCCTTCACCATTAGTTATATAATCGTCTATTTTTTGTGTACCTTTAAATAGCCTAAATTTTGCACCTTCTAATGGCTTTTGCTCTCCTCCTTTTTCTACTTTTTTGATTTCTAAGTCATATGTTGGTATTTTTTCATTTTTCAAAGTTAGGCTTATTTCTGGAATATTTTCGTTTACAGCTGTGGTTACATTTTCTACTACACTTGGAGTTACATTTAATTCCTGACCACCTTCTTCTAAGAATTTTACACTATATACTCCTTCATTATTTAATATTTTAAATCTAATTGGTTCTAACAAGTAATAACCATCTGCTTTTACTTCTTCTAAAAGATAATCTGCACCTATGCTTAATCCGTTTAAATTTAGTATTCCTTCTGTATTAGTTGTTGAAACTCTTCCATTTTCAAAGTTTTTGCCTGTTAGTTTGAAACGAACTCCATTTAGTTTTGTTTGTTCACCTGTTTCCTTTTTTTCTATTTTTATAATTTTTAAACTTGATTTTACTTCGTCTTCTACTTTTACTTGCACTTTATAACCTGATGAAACTACATCTACTTCTGAACCATCTGGTTTTATAACATTTATTTCTTTTGCAGTTTTTCTGTTTGTTTCAGTTTCATCTATTTCTAACGTTCCATTTTTTTCTGTCATTTTAAATTGTACTTCTTCTTCGTTTAATTCATAATCTGTTGGTGTTTTTATTTCTTTTATAGTATATGTTCTATCTACATATAGGCCTTTTAATATTAGTTTTCCATCTTCCCCTGTTACTTTTGTTTTTCCTTCTTTTTTATCTTCTTGTCCTTTTTCCATTATTAAATAAGTTGCTTCTGGAACAACAAAATCTATTCCTTTTTGATATTTTATTAATTCTAAATCATATTGTTTTGCTATCATAAAGCCTATCTTATTGGGTTCTGTTTGAGTTCTATATTTTCCTTCTTGTGTGTCTAAGCTGAAATATACTGCATGATGACTATATGATACTTGATTGTAATTTAAGTTTGCTGGTATTTTTATTTTATAGCTAATATTTTCTTGTTTTTCTCTTTGTAATGCATAATTTCCTAGATCTATTAAATAGCTCTTTACTTCGCTAAGATTTCCATTTAATTCTTGGAAGGTTTTCCATTGATTATTAGGGTCTTTTACATCTTTAGTTGCTTCTCCATTTGTGCTATAATATACTTTTGCTATTTGACTCAAGCTTTGTGGCAAATTAATTGCACTTGCCATTTGTACATCAAATTCTGAACCTAAAGATGATCCATTTATTGTATATTTGTTTCCTCTAAATGGTACTCTTCCTAATATTTTTACTTCACTTATTGTGCTTGAGTAATTATTTGTTAATGATATTGTTATATCAGCTGTACTTTGTTTTGCTACTAATGCTATTTGTGGTGCTACTGCTATACTGTTTTTATTATCATAATTTGTTGCTGTTTGGCTTGTTAATAATGAGTCTGGTGATGCTAGAGTTATATTTACTGATTTTTTTCCAACTAGTTCTTTTTTATTTAAGTTATCGTTTACATCAAGTTCATCTTCTCCTTTTTCCAAATATTGTACTGCGTTTTCATTATAGTAATATAATTCTATTGCTTCTGTTCGTGTTGTTATTCTTGGGTCTGCTGTTATATCTGCGTATACTGATAAGGTAAATGTAGTTTCTTTATCGTTTTTTGTATTTATTTTTATATAATTTATTCCATTTTCTTTAAATTGCTCATAACTAGTTACTTTTACTCTGTTGTTGGCTTCTGATGCTGTTACATCATTTAATTTTATGTCTATTATATCTCTTGGCATTTTTAATACAAATGCTCCATTTGTCCATTTTACTTGATTTATATTTGGATCGGCTTGGGCATTTATTGTTATTTTCATATTTTTTTCGGTTTCTTGTGTTGAAATTGTGCTTTTACTTAAGTTTATGGTTGCTATTGAATATGGTTCTTCATAATTTGCTCTATTAGTTACTAATCTTGAAAATCTTCCTCCTATGTATGCATTTAAAGTTGATTTAATATATTTTAAATTTTCAAAATCTTCTTTTCCATATTTGGTTGTTATAACTTCATCATTTAATTGTTTTATGTTATATACTGATAAACTACTATATGGTTCTACCTTTGTTTTAGTTATTTCCACTCTTATGTGTTTTACTGGTCTTTCGTACATATATGGATTATTTGAACCACATTTATTCCAATTGCTTTTGTTAAATGTTACTAATAATTCATCTGTTTCATCATCATATACTTTTATTTCTCCTTGGTCATCTACCATGCTTCCTGGATATGATAGATATATTCCTACGTTACTAGTTATTTCCTCCATTGATTCACTTGATGCTGAGCCATTTTTTATAAATTCATCTGCTACTTTTGGTGTACTTCCTCCTATAATATTTCCGCTTTCATCTCTTGTTAAATTTCCACCTGTTTCTCTCATTACTACTTCATTGCCTTGTTGATCTTGTGATAAACTGCAATACCATTCTACTATGTAATTATCATTTTTTTCTTCACTTGATATTTGATTATATATTTTTAATGGCTTTTCTTTTGATACTATATATCTTCGTGTAGGTTGATATGTATATTTTCCTACAGTTACATCAAAGGTCGTTGCATATGTTGCTTCTTGCCTCTTTCTATATGTTATTTTTAAAACCCCATTTAATATATTTGATTTTTCTGGGTTTCTAAATTCTGCATTTGAATTGTTATATCCTTCATAATATGTGGTTACTGGTATTTCTAATTTTATGTATTCTGTTCCTAAATTTACAAATGCTGATAATGGATATGTTATATTTATTTGAAAACTATTAGCTCTAGAAATTGTACTTGTTAGTTTTTGGTTTTGTTCATCTAATGTTGACTTTCTTTGAGCAGTAAAAGTTCTATCATTTGAGTTATAGTTTAATTCTACACTTTTATCTAAACTTTCTACTCTTAATGGATCTACTCCATTTAATTTTGGAATTGTTCCTTCTGCTACTGCTCTTTTTAATATTAATTCTTCCCTTGTTTCTTGTGCCTGTATCGTAAAGCTTAAATTTAATTCTCCTTTTTGTTCATTTATTGAAGTTTGTATATCTTTTTCTTGATTTATATTTATTAAACTTGCTTTTACATATCCGTGCCAGTCTACTTTGAATTCTACAGTTTTGTTAATTTCTGTTCTTGTATGTTGTTGGTCATCTGCAACATGTACTCCTTTTAATGTTACACTATTTACTTTACTATAGTTACTTACATCATTACCTAATGCTAGAGTTTTACCACTTTGATATGAATAATTTCCTGAACGTACTGTTCCTGTTAATAGTTTTTGAGTTCCACTATTTATATTGTTTAATTTTATTTCTTTTATATTTGAACCAATTGTATTTTCTGATACTTCATTATCTTTTGGTATGGCGGTCTCTAAGAAAAAGTTATCACTATTTATTGTAATAACTCCATTTTCTAAATGTCCATTAGTAAGTACATTTAATTGCATATATAAAATATCTTCTTCTCCAATATTTTTGCAAGTTCCTCTTATTCCATCTGCAGTTCCATCCCCATCAAGGTCACGCAAAAAGAAGGCATCAAATTGTACAAATTCGGTGTCTATGTCCTTTTTTTCGTCTCCTGGTTGTACTCTTTCATAAGTCATTGACCTTGCTATTTCACCTTCTGGATGGAATTCGCTTTTTCCAGAATTACTAAATAGCAAAGTTACTGAAATAAGAATAATTGTTGCAAGACTAGTTAGTACAGCAAATATTGGTTTTAATTTGTTTGCATTTTTCTTTGATTTTCTATTCATTAAAGCTTTATTCTTTTTTTCAGCTTTTTCTATTGTTTTTTTATTTTTTTGACTTGCTTTTTCGAACCTTTCTAAAATTTTCTCTTCCGATTTTTTCATATGCATTCAGACCTCCATACAATTTATATATACTAAGTAATATATTTTATATTAATTATAAGAAGATTTTTTGCACAAGTAAATCGTTGAACACTTGGCAATTTATACCGTTTGAGTAATTTTATTATGGGTACTTGGTTTTTAAACTTTTTATTATTTTCTTTACATTTTTGCGATTATTTTACAGTTTTAATTACATTTTCCGAGCTTTCCTTTATTTCCCTATATATTTTTTAATGTAACATTTTGTTTTGCTTTAATTTTAGAGCATTTGGAGCTATTGGCTACTTTTACTTACGGGCTCATAAAAAAGAAGTATTCCAATCATACTGTGTGAACTTCACTTGTATGATGTAATACTTCTTGTATACACTAGCCTGGGTTATTTCTGCTTTTTCTTCTTAATTACTACATTCTTACCATCTAATACCACATGCCTTATTTCTCTGTTTCTTTCTTTTTGATACTTTTGATATTGGTACAGTAATATTAGTAAACCAGCTGTTGCTATTGTTCCTAATGCTACTCCTAATACCTTTTGCTCTGCTCCGGTTTTAATACTCATTACTACATCTGCTTGTGATTCATTGTCATTCTTACTACTATCTAGGTAGTTTGCTGGGTTTGTTGTATCTGTTATTTGTACTTGGTTTCTCATTGTTCCAAAGTTATTGTTTCCATTCTTCCATATTGCTACCACTTCTAAGTTTTCACTTTGTCCTGGATTTAGTTTTACTTCTGCTATTAATGTTCCATCTTTTTGTTTCTTCCAATAATCTGGATTGCTTTCTGATACTTTGAAACCGTCTGGCAATGTTTCTTTAATGTTTGCTGTTCCTTCTATCTCTCCTGTATTTGTTACTACTACTTCATATTTTACTTCTACTTTTGAAGTTGTTACCTTTTTAGCTACCACTTCTAGTTTTATGATTTTTCCTTCATCATCTACTTTTGCTTGTTTTCCGTCTATACTTGCCTCTGTTATTTTCTTTTCTACACTGAAGTTAAATACTAATTTTCTATAATAGTAAATTACTGTGTCATCATCTTCTCCATATATTCCTTCCTTATTTGTTGGTGATAATTCTTCTAAGCATTCGTAATATGGAATTTCTTTTTCTTTAGTTTCATATCTATCTCCCACATAGCCTTGTAATTCTTCTGTGTATGGTTTGTTTATGCTTTCTTTTCCGTCTTCGTTTCCTGGCTGTCCTGGTTCTATTGTTTGTACTATTTCTTCATTTGTTTCTTTGTCTAGGTATTTTACTGTTATTTTTCCACTTGGCATTCTTTCATAATAGTAGGTTACATAGATTGTGTTGTTTTGCTCGTTTCTTTCCATTTTTCCATTTGCGTTTTCTGGTTCTTCTCCTGCTTTTCTGTAGCCCTCTATTACTTCTCTTGATGCTTCATATGAGTCTCCTACTTTGCCTTCTATTACTTTTTCTTGTAATAGTACTTTATCTGTTCCTTTTTCTAGGTATCTTACTATTACTTTGGCTGTCAATTTTCTGTAGTGGTATACTACCTCTTTTGCATCTTCTTCTAATTTTCCTTCTGGAGCATCTCCTGTGGTTTCTGCAAATTCGTAGTTGTCTAACTCATCATTCTTATCTTCTGTTTTGTATGTGTCTCCCACTTTTCCTTCTATTTTTTCCTCTGGTGCTATTTCATTTCCGTCTTCATCCACATATTTTGCTGTTACTCCTCCTGAGTCCTTTCTTGCATAATAGTAGGTTACTTCTGTTGTTCCTTCTGTTATTTCTCCTTGAGTATTTCCACTATCTTCTATAAAGTCATATCCATAGATTTCTTTTTGGTCTTTATAATATGGTGTTCCTACTTTTTCTTCTGTTTCATAGCTATATTTCTTTTCTATCTGCTCTGTTCCGTCCTCATTTCCTGGCTGTCCTGGTTCTATGGTTTCTACTATTTCTTTTCCTGTGTCTTTGTCTACATATTTTACTATTAATTTTCCTTTTACATTTACATTTGTATCATAGCTTGTTTCTTTTTCATTCTTTTCTTCTTTTTCTGTAAATTCTATCTTTCCTTTTACTTTGTTTGTTATATTATTTAATTCTAATGTTAGGTTTTCTCCTAAATCTTGATATACTACTTTTATTTCTTTTTGTATTGTTACTTCTTTTTGATTATTTGCTTCTTCTATTGTATTTATATGTCCTAAGTTTTCAGTCCATGTTATTGTTTTGGTAGTTTCATCATATTTTCCATCTTTTATATCTGACTTACTTAAATCTATTTTATATGGTAATGTATCTGTTATTGTAACAATTGCTTTTCCTACATAGTCTTTTATTACTGCATTATATCTTATGCTGTAGTTTACTTCTTGATTTGATTTTGTTATTTCACTTGTTCCTTGTTTTGTTATACTTCCTTCTACTTCTGTATTTGTTAGTCTATATTTATTTGTTACTATGATTTTTCCTACTTGTTTTGTTTCAGTTTCTTGGATACTTTCATCTTCTGTTGTTATTTCTGGTTCTTGCTCATAGTAGTCTAGTTCGCCATCTTCTACTTCACTTTCTACTATACTATAGCTTATTAATGTTCCACTTTCATCATATTTTGGTAAATTTTCAAATGTATGAGTCCAGTGATTTTCTTCTGATAGTATTGTAATTGGTAATTCTCCTGTATATGTATTTTCTACATCATTTTCTTGTGTATTTGGAAGTGTTATATTATCCCAACTTGTCACTCCATTTGCAGTTAATTGTACTTTTACTGAGTTTGGTCTATGACCTTTTGCATTTTCACTGTCATCCCATCTTTTTTCTACTATTTTATCTACTTTGTATTCTTGTTCTACTGTACTTGTTGCTTGTTTTTCTTCTGTTTTCTTTTCTTCTGGTTTCGTAGGTTGTATCTCATCTGGATAATATGTTGTTACTTTTCCGATTACTGTGTTTACTAGTGGAATTGCTACATTTTGTCCGTCATATACTAATTTAATAGTCTTCTCTATTGTCACTTCATATGTTCCATTTTCTACTTTTCCATATTCTGGATGGCTTTCATCTACTTGTCCTTCTTCATATGTATTAATATTTTCTATTGTTTGCTCCCATGTTATTGTATTATTTAATGGATTATAGTTTCCATCTGCTAAACTTGATGCATCTTGATTTATTGATGCTGGTAAGTTATCTACAATAGTTATTTTTGCTTTTCCTATATAATCTCTTATTGTTACTTTGTATTTTATAGTATATGTTAATTCTCCGTCTTCATCTGTTAGAACTTCTACACTTACTTGTTTTGTTTGTGGTGTTCCATCTTCTTTAGTTAAGATTTGTCCTTCTGGTCCTAACACATTTTCTTCTCTTTGTACAGTTTTACTTATTTCATTTGTTATAGCTTCGTCTTTTAAGGTATAGTAGTATGTTACCTCTTTTGGCGTTTTGGTCATTGTTCCTTCTTTTCCTTCTGGATTTTCATTTTTACATTCGTAGTTTTGTGGAACTTCATTTGACTTACTTGTTGTATATTTATCTCCTACTTTTCCTGTCTTTTCTTCATCTGGTACTAATTCTATTTCTGTTGTTTCTTGTTTTTCTGCATCATAGAAATAATGATGTACTGTTACTTTTCCTGGGATTTCTACATTTACTTCATGAGTATCTATTTGTGTATCTGTTAAGGCTGTTATTTCGTCTGGTATATTTGGTTCTTCTGGTCTTTCTTCTTTTTCTGGGTTTGGCCTTTTTAATTCTATTGTTCCTGTTACTGTGTTTTCTATTGTTCCTGATAAGTTTTCTTCATCTTCGTACATGTATTTTAACTGTATACTCTTTGTTCTACTTATACTTGCCTTTTCTGTGTCTTTATATGTGTCTATATCATTTATTTCTTCTGTCCATGTAATTGTTTTTTCTTCTTTATTATATACATAATTCCCTGGTATTTCTGAGTTTTCTTCATCTATTTCATATGGTAATTTATCTACTATTGTTAGTATTGCTCTTCCTACAAAGTTATTTATTTTTGCTGTATAGTTTATTTCATAATATACCTTTGTGTCTGTATCTGTTATTGTTTTTGCTCCATCTTTTACTATATTTGTTTCTAGTTTTATTTCTGGGTTTTTGTATTTTGTTACTGTTTCGTTTGTTGCTTTTTCTGATACATATGCTTTGTTTCTTATATCAATATCTGTTTGTGAATAATTTACTATAACTGTGAAGCTTAATGTTTTTGTTTCTCCTTCTTCTAGGTTTTCTATTGTCCATTTTAATTGTTTTTCTTTTATTTCTGGATTTTCTGTACTTTCTTTATATGTTGTTCCTTCAGGTATTGTATCTTTTACTTCTATATTTGTTGCTTGTTTACTTCCTGTATTCTTTACTATTATTTTGTATGTTATTTCATCTCCTACTGTTACTTCATTTGCTTCTAGTTTTTGCTTTTCTGTTTCTTCTACTTCTCCTTTTTCTACACTTGCTATCCTTGTTATTTGAGCCTGCTTTTCAAAGGTAACCACTGGCGTTTTTACCTCTTCTGTTTCTTCTTCTGGTTTTCCAGGTACTTCTGAACCTGGTACTTCCTCGCTTTCTCCTACTTCTTGTGTTTTTGCTTTATTCTTTATATCTCCTTCTACTTTTTCTTCTATTTCTTCTTTTACTTTTACTTCAAAACTTAATGTTGTTACACCAGGTATTAAATCATCTGTTTTTGGTCCTACATATACTATTATTCCACTTGCTAATTCTTCTTCTGCCTTTCCTGCCATGTCCACTTCTTTTCCGTTTATCTGTTGTGTTTCTCCATCATTTACCCTTATTGAACCTTCTACAAATTCTGTTCCTTCTGGAATACTATCTTTTATTACTACATTTTCTCCTAAGTCTCCTTTATTTCTTATTGTTATAGTATATTTTATTGTATCTCCTTTTACTACAAAGTCTTTTCCTTCTGCTATAGATACTGTTTTTTCTGTAGTTATACTTGGAGCTTTTACTTTATTTTCTGTACTTTCTGTTTCATTATTATCTACTGTTGCTTGATTTTTTATTATTTTTCCACTTTCTATTTCTTCTTTTACTTTTACTTTGAAGCTTAATTCTATTTTGCCTTTTACTTCATTTGTTTCTGGTAGGTTTGCTTCTTCATCTAAATTTGCTTTATGCTTTGTTGGTACTTTTACTCTTATTCCTTCTTCTAAGTCATTTGCTCCTAATTCTGATAGTGTTTTTTGTACTCCATTTACTTCATATTCTGTCTCTTCATTTATTCTTATTGTTCCTGATTCAAATTCTACTTCTTCTGGCAAATTATCTCTTATTGTTACCTCTTTTTCTACACTTCCACTATTTTCTACTGTTATTGTATATGTTATTTCTTCTCCTTTTACTACATATTCTTTTTGGTATTGTGTTTCTGCTGTTTTATCACTTGTTATTACTGGGCCTATATATGTATTTGTTATTATATTTTTCTCATCATTTATTGATTTTTCATAATAAGCTAGACTTTCTCCTTCTGCTTCTGTTTCATCTACACAGTAATCTATTTCATTTCCTAAGTTATCATATTTTGGTAAATTTCTAAATGTATAGCTCCATACTTCTGCTTTTTCTTCCGATATTTTAGATTGTAAGTCTTCTAAGTTTGATAAGTTTGGCAAGTTTTCTGATAAGTTTTCTACTTTATTTTCTGCTCTACTTATTTCTACTTCTACATTTGTTCCATCTCTTTGTACTGCTGTTTTATTTCCATTTGCTTCCTTTTTCATCAGTTGTAATTTTACTTTACTTGGTTTTGTATAGATGTTATTTGTATGATCCCATACTTTTACAGCTTGTACTTCTACTTCTTCATTTGGAACATTAAATGTGTTTGTTATTGTGAATATTTTTGTTGTTTTAATACTTTCTATTTCTGAAACTGTTTTTGGAGATGTTGTTTCTGTAGGTTTTGTATTTTGGGTTATCTTTTCTATATTTTCTGTTTCAGTTATTTCTTGAGTTTCATAGAATTTTAAGTCGTCTTTTCCTACTGCTCTTTCTTCTACTGTGTACTTTGCTAAGGTTCCATCTTCATTATATTTTGGTAAATCTTCAAATGTATATTCCCATTTGTTACTATCCTGTGCATTTGCATGAGTATTTTGGTTTAGTGTTATTTGATCTACTTCTTGTGGCTCTGCATTTTCATTCTTTAATATAATATTTAATTGCGTTGGTCTTTTTTCTGCTATATTTTCTGCATCTGACCATACTTTTTCTACCTTTACATCTATTTTAAAGTTTGTAGTTGTTGTTGCTCTTCCTTCTTCTTCTTCACTTTCTTTTTCTGTTTCTATGAATTTTACTTTTCCGTTTACTATATTTTCTATTATTTCTTCATTTCCTTTTAAATCAGTAAATACAAGACTTATTTCTTTATTAAAGTTTATTTCTACATTTTTTGTTTCTTCTAATTCTGTTCCATCATCTTCTTCATATGTATTTATATCTCTTACTTCTTTCCATGTGATTGTGTTATTTTCCTCGCTATATTCTCCTCCTTGTAGCTCTGATGCATCTTTATCTATTTTTCCTGGTAATTTATCCACTACTACTATTTGTACCTTGCCTATATAGTCTGATACTATTGCTTTATAGCTTATTTCATATTTTGCAGGTTCTTCTTTTGAAGTTATTTCATTTAATGCTTCTTTTGTTGTTTCTTGACTTACTACTTGTGGATCTTTTAGTACATATTCATATACTACATTTGTTACTCCTTCTGTCATTTCTCCTGTTGCATTTGATGGAGTTTTATCTAGTTTGTAATTTGGTGGTATCTGATTTGATTCTTTTGTTACATAACTGTCTCCTACTTTTCCTCCTCCACCTTCTGGTAAGTCTACACTTGGTGCTATTTCTCTCTTTGTATTTTTATCTACATATGTTACATGTACTCCCGCTGAGTCCTTTAATTCATACAAATATGTTACTACCACTTCATCATATTTATATTCTCCCCTTGCATTTGCTGGTTCTTCTTTTAATTTATATTTCTCATTTAATATTTGTTTTTCTGGGTGGCTTTCGTCTGCTCCTTCTGTTAATGCCTCTGTTGTATAAGCTTCATTTTCTGATCCTTCTTTTGTTACATCTTTTGCTACTTGTGTTTCATCTTCTTCATATCCTTCTAATGGTACCGCGTTTTGTGTTCCATCTATATAATGGTGTACTGTTAATGGTATTTTACTTTTTACATAATAGAATGTTATTTCTTTTATATTAGCTTCATATTTTCCATGAGCTTCTGCTGGTATTATATATCCATTTTCATCTGATTTTGGTTCATATTTTGGTATATCTACTTTAGGTCCTTTGTTATAGCTTTCTCCTATCTTTCCTGTTTCTACTTCATCTTCTGCTACTTTTACTGCTTCTACTCCGTCTTTTCCAGTTCCATCTTCATAATGGTGTACTATTATTTGCCCTATTGTGTTTTCAAATATTACTACATAGTGATGATTTTCTGTTACATTTTCTAATAATGGAAGGATTGCTTTCCCTGTTTTGTCAACAGTATATTTTATTTCTTTTTCGTCCAATTTTATTGATTTTATTATATATCCTGGATCAGGTGTTACTTCAATATTTATCAATGCATTTTTTCCGTGTTCTACCTCTTCTACTTTTCTTCTATCTGTTTGAGCAATTAAACTTCCTGTTATGTTTCCTCCTTGCCTTACTCCTTGTGAGTTTATTCCTATTTCTGTTGTAATATCATATTTCTTTAAACTATTTTTTACTTCTATGTTTGTTGATGTAGTTATCGTTTCTTCCTCTGAAGGAGTATAAGTTGTGTCTACATTGATATCTAATTTTAAAGTTGGGTATGGATCTCCTTGTATCCACTCTGTTGTTTTTTCTGTTACTGAAGCTGAACTTAGGCTTGAATCTATTGAACTTCTATTGTTATTTAAAGTATTTATGAAACTTGTTTGTTGCATTTCATAAGACGATTCCATCGTTGTTGAAGCTGATCCTCCACCACATCCATTGCTTGCTGTTCCACTCATATAATAAATATTGCTTGAAACAAAACCTGACCATCCATATCCTATTGCTGCACCTATATAATATTTACCTGTTCCACTTACTCTACCTGTTGTATAACAGTTTCTAGCTATTCCACTACTTTGTGCATATCCTGCTATTCCTCCTACAGCTCCATATTCATTATTCCCTTGATAAATTATTTGAGCTGTATTATATGAATTGTATATTTCTCCTTCTTGATCTCCTACTATTCCCCCTACCGATCCAGCAGAAACACCTGTAGCTATACCTTTTATTATTCCTGTATTATATGTGTTAATAATAATGTTATCCTGTTGAAATCCAACAATTCCTCCTATAGTTCCTCCATTATAACCAGAATTACTATAACCTGAACTTCCGGTTATATTTCCTGTATTATAGCAATTAGCTATTATATTTTTTTGTGCAGTATCATTAAATGCATCTCCTATAATTCCTCCTGCTTTTCCCAAATTATTACTTGATGTCCCATTTATTTCTCCTGTATTAAAACAATTTATAACTTTACCATTATCACCATATAAATAGCCTGATATTCCTCCTACTGTTTCAATATTTATTCCATTAGCAGTTATTTTTGCTTTATTGCTACAATTTTCTACTATTCCATTACTATTATATCCTACAATTCCTCCTATTGACGCATCAGTTGTACTTGTATTTGTAGTCATTCCTCCTTCAACTTCTCCTCTATTTTCACAGTTGCTTATTTTTTGTGTTACATTTGAGTCTACATCTTTATATAATATTCCACTTATTCCACCAACATATAATCCAACCCAATTATCTTTAGGACTAACATAGGAAGTATATGCAACTATTTTTCCTGTATTGTAACACCTTTCTACTGCACCATCTCCTGTAATTCCACCTACTTTTGTATTATTTTTGCTCTCTACTGTAATATTTCCTTCATTATAGCATCCAATTACATTACTTACTGGTGCTATTCCACCTACAAAAGTATCTCCAGTTGTTTGCGTAGTTGTTACCTTTATATTTCCTTTATTATGACAATTTATTAAAGTTCCAGCGTTAGAAACTGCAAATCCTCCTACTTGTGCTGTAGGTGCATTTACCGTTATATTAACCTCTGAATAACAATTTTCGATTGTTCCATAATTATAATTTACAAAACCTCCTATAGTTGCACCAATAGAAGCATTGTTATAAACATATTCTCCTGTTATTCCTAAGTTGCTTACTTTTCCAGATGTATTAATAGTTATAAAAAATCCATAATTAGGTGTTACTCCTGTCAAGTTATTATTATTAATATAGATATTTTTTATACAATAATCATTTCCTAAAAATGTTCCTGAAAAACTAGCATTACTGCTTATGAACCCTCTTCCTGATTGGTTTGTTAGTTCTTCTTTTATTCCCTGTTGGTTACCATCTCCATTATAATCTGGATATGTTGTAGCATCTGTTGGATCTCTATAAGATTTTGGATCAGTAAAGTCTAAATCCCTTGCTAATGATATTACTTTTCCACTACTATAATAAGTAGGATCTTTAGTAAATTTTATTAAATCCTCTATATAATTTATTTTTAAATCTTCAAATCCTTCTATTGTAAAGTATTGTACTCTCTCCTCTTCTGATGGTAACTCGTATCCTTCAGGTGCTTCTATTTCTGTTAATTTATAAAATCCTCCTTTTATTGGTGTTGTTATTTCTCCATTTTCATCTGTTTTTACTACATATTGCTGATTTTCATTTTCCTTTCCTATTTTTTCTCCTTCAGGAGTTTGCGCATATCCTAATACATTTTTTTCCTTATCAACTTGTTCTATTGTAAATATTGCATTTTGAAGTGGCAAGTTTGTTACTTTGTCAACCTTTTTTATACTAAATATTGGATTATCTTGTAATATTAAATTTACAGTGTTACCCTGTACATTATATTCTTTTACTGAAGTTAAATTTCTTTCATTTTCAAAGTTTATTGTCATTTCTTCATTTTCTACACTTACCCAAAATGTTACTTCTTCGCCTGTTATTGCATATCCTTCAGGTGCTCTTAATTCTTTTAATGTATATTTTCCTGTAATATATTTTCCAGCTACATAATTGTATAAACCTGGTATTGTTATACTTCCATCTACCGTACTTGTATAATATTTAGTTTCTTTTGTATCTTCACTTGTTATAGCATATCTTGCTCCACTTAATCCTTTATTCTCTATATCATCCTTTTTTACTTTCTTTATTTTTAATTCATATGTTGGTATCTTTTCATTTTTTATATTCATACTGATATTTGGTATTTCGTCTTGATTTGTTACAGTAGTTGTTATATTTTCTGCTTTAATTCCTATATGTGTTTGGCTATTTTCTTGTGATAATATTTCTACTTTATATTGTCCGTCCTGTCTTATTATTCTAAATTTTACACACACTAAATAATATCCATCAGCTTTAACTTCTTCCAATGTATATTCTTTATTTAAACATATTCCTGTTAAATTAATTTTTCCCTCTTTATTGGTTATAGCTTCCTTTCCTTTTTCTTGTATTCCATATCCTTTTAACTTAAATACTATATTTGGTAATATTGTTCCTTGATTATCAGTTTTAGTTATTTCTAAATTTGCTTGTATTTCATCTTCTACTTGCATTTTTATTATATATCTGCTGTCGTCTTCTTTGCTTACCTCTAAATTTTGTTTTGATGTTCCAGATATTTTCTCAGCTTCTATTTCCCCTTCTTCTGTTACTCTTGTTGTAATTTTTATTTCTTCTGTATTTATTTCATAGTTTTTTGGAGATCTTATTTCTTTTATTATATAATTTTTTTCTGCTAACAATCCTTTTAATGTTGCTATTCCGTCTTTTCCAGTTATTCCTATTATTCCGTCTTCTCCTTCCTCTGCATTTTCTTCCATTGCCATATATGTTGCACCTGGTACTATTTTTTCACTATCTTTTTGACGTTTTGTAATTTGAAGATCATATTGTTTTGTTATCATAAATCCTAATTTGTTTGGTTCTGTTTGCGTTCTATATTTACCTGCTTCTGTGTCTAAGCAGAAATATACTGCATGATGCGAGTATGATACTTCATTATATTCTAAATTATCTGGTATTGTTATATTATAGCTGAATTCACAATTATTATATGGCTCTTCTGTTGGTAGTTTATAATCTCCTAAGTCTATCAAATATGATTTTATATTTTTCCAACTAGTTACGTCACTTTGTTTTATCCATTTGTTATTAATGTCCTTTAAGTCTTCTGTTGCATCCACTTTTTCTGAATAATATACCTTTGCTTTTGTTCCTATTATGCTTGGTACTTGTATTGGTCCATTTAGAGTTGCATCAAAAGTAGAGCCTAAATTTCCGCCTGTTAAAACGTAAGTGTTGTTTTCACTTGGTATTCTTCCTAATAATTTAATTTCACTTATTGTATATTTATAATTATTTTTTATAAATACATTTATTTTTGCTGTTTTTTCTCCCTTATCTACTACTGCTATTTTTGGAGCTACTACAACACTATCTTTATTATCAAATTCAGTAGCATAACTACCTGTTAATAAACTTCCTGGAGCTATTATAGCTAAGCTTGCTTCTGCTTTTCCTATTTTTTCCATCGTGTTTGTATTACCATTTACATCATATATATCCTCTGTTGAAGTAATGTATTCATTACATGTTTCATTACTTGCATATAATTCTACTTTTGCAGTGGTACTTACTTTTCTTGGATCTACTGAAATTTGTACATCCATTGGTATAGAAAAACTTTTAGTTGCTTCACCAGTCGTTAGTATTTTTATATAAATATTTCCCTCTTCTTCATATTTTTCATAGCTTATTATTTCTACTTCTGTTCCTGTTATATCTATATTTTCTATTTCTAAATTTATTATTTCAGATGGTAATTTTACTAAGAATGCTCCTTCATTCCATCTTACAAAATTATGATTTTTTTCTACATTTACATCTATATTGATTAAATTTTTTTCTGTTCTTTGTGTTGATATAGTACTATTTCCTAAACTTATATCTACCTTTGAAATAGGGTTATCATATATTGCTTGTTGCTTATCTGTATTAATATTTTCTTCTTGATGACCTATTTTTAACTTTCCATTAATTGTAGTTTGAATTGCTTTAAATGTATCAAAATAAGACTTATCAAATTTATTTATTAAAATATTATCATCTATTTCTTTGATGTTATATATATATATTTCGCTTTCTGGATTTACATCGCTTGTTTCAATCCTTATGTGTTTTATTGGTTGGTCATACATATATGGTTCATTTGCATCATATGAATCCCAATTTTGAGCTGTAAATTTTTCTATTAATTCTTCTGTATCTGCATCTATTACTTTTATATATCCTTCTTCTCCTAGCATTGACCTTGCATTTTGAAAATATATTCCTACATTGCTTACAAAGTCTTCCATACTTTCTTTTCCGCTTGTTGTCATTAAAATTTCATCAGAATTTTGAGATTGCCTATCTTCTTCCATTGTCATTATTCCCTTTGCTGCGGCTCCTGTATATCCTTTCCATACAACAGTATAGTAATCTTCTATTTCACTATTTGATACATTATTATATATTCTTAAAGGTTTTTCTTTTGATATAAAACGTTTACTAACTGGTATACTAGTCAATGTTCCTAAATCTACTTTAAATATTGCCATATCTCCATGTGGATTACTATAATTTACTATAATCATATTGCTTGCTGTATTTGATCTATATGGATTTGTAAATTCTTTTTGTTCAGAATTGTTGTTATATCCTAAATAATACACTTCTATTGGTACTTTATAACTAATTGTGTCAGCTCCTAGTGTATTATATGCTTCAATTGGATATGTTACTGTTACATTCCACTCATTTAGTCTTACTTTCATTATTTGATTTTCATTTTCTATAATTTTGTCATATGCATTTCTAGTTATTTTTCCACTTTCGTTTGTTTGTGCTGTATTTGTTGCTGTTAGTATTCTTCCATTTCTTTCATAATTTGATTTTATATTATTCCCTGTTACTACAGCATTTGTTGGTTCATATCCATTGAAAGTTGGCATTGTTAACTTTAAATTTGCTTGCTGAATATTTAACTCACTTTGTTCTTCACTTGTT
Organism: uncultured Clostridia bacterium; assembly: GCA_947623595.1. Classification (GTDB taxonomy): domain Bacteria; phylum Bacillota; class Clostridia; order TANB77; family CAG-508; genus CAG-273. The sequence continues at coordinate 42,513 of CANQHC010000012.1, forward strand.
TTTATTGTAAAGTTTAATTTTACTTGATTATTTTTTTCATCTAATATTCCATTTATATCTCCTTTTTGATTTAGGTTCTGTTTTTTCTCGTACATTTCTGCTATTCTAGCATTCATTTCTCCATGCCAGTCTACTTTAAATTTTACTGTTTTTTCTATTTTTACTATATTTCCGTCACTTTCCTCATAATCTCCTGTTAGAGTTACAGTGTTTTCTTGGCTATAATTGTTTATGTTACCTCCTATTGCTGCACTTTTTTGTGTTTCATATGCATAGTTTCCACTTCTTATTGAACCTGTTATTAATTTTTGAGTTCCATTAGTTATTTTTTTTAAATCTATCTCTGTAGTGTTATATCCTATGTAATTATTTGCTATTTCATCATCTTCTACTATACTAGTTTGGAAGTATATGTTTTTTTCATCTATTTTTATTTTTCCGTTTTTAAAAGTTCCTTCATTTAGTACATTTAATTCCATGTAAAGAATGTCTTCTTCTCCTATTCTTCTAGAACTTCCTCTTATGCTGTCCGCATATCCATTTCCTGTTAAGTCACGTAAAAAGAAGGCATCAAATTTTACCTTATCAGTACCTACTATATCTTTGTCCTTTTCTTGTACCTTATCATATTCCATGGATTGTATAATTTCTGGATCAATTGGTTTCTCTATTTTTTTATTAGGATTATTTAGTAAAAATGTTGCTGAAATTATTCCTACTATTAGAATTCCTAGAATAGATATTATTGGGGTCTTTATTTTTTCAGCTTTTAGGCTTTTAATTCCAGAATTCATCCACCTTTCTTGTTTTATTGTATTGCCTTCTTTTTCTCTTTTCATATGTATTTTTACCTCCATACTACTTATAAACTATGTATATAGTTTATATTACATATATATATTAATTATATGAAGTTTTTTTGCATAAGTAAACCGCTGATATGCTAGTAATTTCTGGCATTTCAGCGGTTTAGCTATGGATTATTAAGTTCTATGAATTATGAAAAGTTTTTATATTTTTGTCATATTTTGTAAGAATTTCGTGTACATTTCTTTTGTTTTCTTTATTTCCGTAAATGTTTTTTTCTTATAACATTTATTTTTAGCTAATTTAATTGTTTCTTCCAGCTTTATTTTATTAATACTACGGAATAGTGCTTTTACATACTTTGATTTTTCCTAATTTAATTTGATTACTTTTGTTTTTTCTTCTTAATTACTACATTCTTACCATCTAATACCACATGCCTTATTTCTCTGTTTCTTTCCTTTTGGTACTTTTGATATTGATATAGTAATACTAGTAAGCCAGCTGTTGCTATTGTTCCTAATGCTACTCCTAATACCTTTTGCTCTGCTCCGGTTTTAATACTCATTACTACATCTGCTTGTGATTCATTGTCATTCTTACTACTATCTAGGTAGTTTGCTGGGTTTGTTGTATCTGTTATTTGTACTTGGTTTCTCATTGTTCCAAAGTTATTGTTTCCATTCTTCCATATTGCTACCACTTCTAAGTTTTCACTTTGTCCTGGATTTAGTTTTACTTCTGCTATTAATGTTCCATCTTTTTGTTTCTTCCAATAATCTGGATTGCTTTCTGATACTTTGAAACCGTCTGGCAATGTTTCTTTAATGTTTGCTGTTCCTTCTATCTCTCCTGTATTTGTTACTACTACTTCGTATTTTACTTCTACTTTTGAGGTTATTACCTTTTTAGCTACCACTTCTAATTTGATAATCTTTCCGTCTTTATCTACTTTTACTTGTTTTCCGTCTATGCTTGCTTCTGTTATTCTCTTTTCTACACTGAAGTTGAAGTTTAGTTTTTGATAGTAATAAATTACTGTGTCATTATCTTCTTTGTATAAACCTTCTTTATTTGTTGGTGCTAACTCTTCTAAATATTTGTAGTATGGTATTTCTTTTTCTTTTGTTTCATACCTTTCTCCTACATAGCCTTGTAGTTCTTCTGCATATGTTGTTTTTAATTCTTCTTTTCCTTCTTCATTTCCTGGCTCTCCTGGCTTAATTGTTCTTGTTATTTCTTCTCCTGTTTCTTTGTCTAGGTATTTTACTGTTATCTTTCCACTTGGAATTTTTTCATAGTAGTATGTTACATAGATTGTGTTGTTTGTTTTTGGATCTTTTATCATTTTTCCATTTGCATTTTCTGGTTCTGGCTCTGCTTCTTTGTAGCCCGGTATTACTTGTCTATGTGTTTCATATTGGTCTCCTACATGTCCTTCTTTTGTTTCTTCCATTGCTAATGGTTTTTCTGTTCCTTTTTCTAAGTGTCTTGTTACTACTCTTGCTTCTATTTTCTTGTAATGGTGTACTACTTCTTTTTCGTTTTCATCATAGGTTCCGTTTATTTCATCTCCTGTTGTTTCTACATATTCATATTCTTCAAATTCTTCTTTCTCTGCTTCATATTTGGTTCCTATTTTTCCTTCTTTTACTTCTGGATCTTTTATGTCGTTTCCTTCTTCATCTACATATCTTACTGTTACTTTTCCTGCTTGTTTTCTTTCATAGTAATATGTTACTTCTGTTGTTCCTTCTTCTATTTTTCCTTCTGCATTTCCTTCTACTCCTACCCAGTCATATCCTGGTATTTCTTCATTTTCTGTTTGATAGTCACTTCCTACTTTTAAGTCTTTTTCATAACCATATGTTGTATCTATTGGCTTATCTCCTTGCTCGTTTCCTGGCTGTCCTGGTTGAATTACTTTTGGTATTTCTTTTCCTGTTTCTTTATCTACATGTTTTACCACTAATTTTCCTGTGATGTTTATATTTGTGTCATAACTATCTTCTACTTCGTTTTCTGTTTCATCTTCTAAGAATACAATCTTTCCTTTTACATTGTTGGTTATTGCATTTAATGAAGCATCTAAGTCTATGAATTCTACTGTTATTTGTTTTGTTATATCTATTACCTTATCTCCATCCCTTATTGTATTTATGTCTTTATAGCTTTCTTCCCAAGTGATGGTTCTTTCTCCTGTTTTGTATGTTCCTTTATCTAGGCTTGATTTACTTTCATCTATTTCATATGGCAATGTATCTGTAATTCTTAATATTGCATCTCCTTCATAGTTTGTTATTACTGCATGGTAGGTTATGTTGTAAGTTACTTTTCTGTTTTCGTTTGTAATTTCTGTGGTTCCTTCTTTTGTTATATTGCTTTCTATTTGTTTGTGGTTTAACTTACTTGAGTTGGTTACTATGATTTTTCCGATTTGGTTGGCAGTTAGACCTTCCGCATTTTGTATAGCATCTTGATTTTCTGTGATTGTTACTTCAGGTGGTTGTACATAGTATTGTAATTCTCCTGGATTTGTCTCGCTTTCTTGTACACTATATACTATTTCGTTTCCGAAACTATCATATTTTGGTAAGTTTTCAAAGGTATGTTTCCAGTTGTTAGCTTCTGATAACTCTACACTTTCAAATTCTTTTGTTTTAACCGTTTCTTGTACCCCTACTATTCCATTTAAACTTGTTTGTCCATTTGCTGTTAGTTGTACATTTATTTTTTCTGGCCTATGTCCTTTATAATCATTGCTATCATCCCATACTTTTTCTACAACTTTATCTACTTTGTATTCTTGTTCTACTGTGCTTGTATCTTCTTTTGTGTCTGTTTTCTTTTCTAGCTCTGGCTTAGCTGGTTTTAATTCATCTGGATAATATGTTGTTATTGTTCCTTTTGCTGTGTTTACTAAGTTTTCTACTGGATTTTGTCCGTTATATACTAACTTAATTTGTTTTTCTATTGTTTTTTCAAATGTTCCATCTGTTACTACTCCATCTTCTGGTTTATCTTCTGTTATGTTTCCTTCTTTGTATGTATTAATATTTTCTATTGTTTCTTCCCATGTGATGGTATTGTCTGATGAATTGTAGTTTCCTTTTGCTAGTTGTGATTTTGTTGTATCTATTGGAGCTGGCAATGTATCCACTATTGTTACTTTTGCTCTTCCTATATAATCTCTTATTGTTACTTTGTATTTAATAGTATAGGTTACTTCTCCATCTTCATCGGTTAGAACTTCTACTTTTACTGTTTTTGCCTCTGAGTCTGTATCTTCTTGTTCTGTTTTTTGTTCTTGTCTTTCAATTGTTTTGCTTGCCTTTGCTGTTTTGGTCATTTTACTTCCTACTGTTTCATCTTTTAATGTGTAATAGTAATTTACTTCTATTGGTGTTTTGGTCATGTCTCCTTCCTGATTTGCTGGATGTTCTTCTTTACATTCATAGTTCTCAGGTACTTTTTTTGATTTACTTGTTGTATAGTGTTCTCCTATTATTCCTTCTTTTTCTTCACTTGGTGCTAATTCTATTTCTGTTTCTTCTTGTTTTTCTTCATCATAGAAATAATGGTGTACTGTTACTTTTGCTGGTATTTTTACTTCTACTTCATGCTTATCTTCCTTTTCTTCTCTTTCTACTGTTATTTCATCTGGTATGTCTGGATTATCTGGTTGTTCTTTCTTTTCAGGATTTGGCTCTTTTAATTCTGTTGTTGCTGTTACTGTGTTTTCTATATTTCCACTTAATGTTTCTTCATCTGTGTAAATATATTTTAATGAAATAGATTTTGTTCTATTTATTGTTGTTGCTTCTCCTACTTTATATGTGTCTATATCTTCCACTGTTTCTGTCCATGTTATTGTCTTCTTTTCTGGATCATATACTCCTTTATCTAAGCTTGAATTTGCTTGATCTATTTCATATGGTAACTGGTCTACTATTGTTATTACTGCTTTTCCTACAAAGTTTTCTATTGTTGCTGTATAGTTAATTGTATAGTAAATTGGTGTGTCTATTAAAGTTACCTCTTCTAATCCTGTTTTTTCTACTGTTGTTTCTAATTTTATTTCTGGTTTCTTATATTGTGTTTTTGTTTCATTCGTTTCTTTTTCTGCTACATATGCTACATTTCTTATTTCATAATCTTCTTGTGCGTAGTTTACTATTACTGTGAATGTTAACTCTTTGCTTTCCCCTATTGGTAAGCTTGGTATTGTCCAAGTTATCTCTTTTTCTTCTTGTACTTGTGCATTTTCTGGTGTTTCTTTTAATTTTGTTCCTGTTGGTACAGTATCTTTTACTTTTATGTTTGTTGCTTCTTTTGTTCCTGTATTTTTTACTACTATTGTATATGTTATCTCATCTTCTGCTGTTACTTCATTCTTTCCTAATTTCTGTTTTCCATTTTCGTCTAGCTTTTCTTCTTCCTCTTCTTGTTTTTTTTCTACGCTTGCCTTTCTTACTATTTGTGCCTTTTTCTCAAATGTAACTATTGGAGTTAATACTTCTTTAGTTTCCTTTTCTTCTTTTTCTGGTACCTTTGGATCTTCTGGTGTTTGAGCTGTTACTAATTCTTTTACTGTTGCTTTATTTTTTATATCTCCTTCTAGTTTTTCTTTAGTTACTTCTGGTTCTCCTTCATCTGAATTTTCTTTAAATTCATTTACTTCTACCTTAAAGCTTAAGGTTGTTACTGCTGGTGTTCCATCTTCTTGTTTTGCTCCCACATATACTAATATTCCTTCTTTTAAGTCATTTTCTGTTTTGCTTGACATATCTACATCTTGCTCATTTACTCTATGTATTGCTTCTCCATTTACTGTTATTGAGCCTTCTACAAATCTTGTTCCTTCTGGAATATTATCTTTTATTACTACATTTTCTCCTAAGTCTCCGGTATTCTTTACTCTTATGTTATATGTTATTTCATCTTGTTTTACTACAAAGTCCTTTTCGCCTTTTACTACTGCTTCTTTTTCTACCTCTATTATTGGTGCTATTACAGTGTTAGTAACTTTGTTAGATGGCTCATTATCTACCATTGCTGTGTTTTCTATTGGTGTTCCATTTTCATTATTCTCATCTACAGTTACTTTAAATTCTAATGTTGCTTCCTCTCCTGCATTTACTAATATTTCTATTCCTTCTTCTAGTTGTTTCTTTGTATATGTTGAATCTTCTTGCATATTTGCTACAGTTTGTATTTTAGCATTTGTTACTTTTATACTTCCTTCTACAAATGTCGTTCCATCTGGAATATTATCTTGTACTTTTACTGTTTTTTCTAATGTTCCATCATTTGTTACTTTTATTTTGTATGTTATTTCATCTCCTGGTTTTACTGTTTGTCCATTTTCTGGTTCTGCTATTTTTTCAAATGTTATATTTGATTTCCTTACTATATTTGTTGTAGGTTCTGTTGGCTTGTTATCTACTTTTGCTATGTTTTGTATATCTTTAGTGAAAGTACCATCTGGTAATTTATCTACTGTTACATCAAATGTTAATGTTTTTTGTGCCTTTGGACCTACTGTTACTTTAATTCCTTCTTTTAATTGTTCTTTTGTATTTTCTGTTTCTTGCCCATCTATCTTTATGCTATTTTCTACAAATCTTGTTCCATCTGGAATTTCATCAGTAATTGTTACCTCTTTTTCTACTCCTCCATCATTTCTTACTGTAATTGTGTATGTTATATTTTCATCTTCTACCACATAACCTTTTCCATTTGCTGGAATTGCTTCTTTTGTTGCTGAAATAATTGGTCCATTATATGTGTTTGCTATTGTTTTGGTTTCATTATCTATATCTGATTTATAGTATTTTAAGTCATTTTCTTCTACTGGTTCTTCAACTATTTCATAATCTATTTCTTCACCATCTTCATCATATTTTGTTAGGTTTTCAAATGTATATGTCCATTTTTCTTTATGCTCTCCTAATCCTTCGTCTTCTACTTTGTTAGTATTGTTTAATGTATACTCTTCTACATCTTCTTTTCTTCCATCTGCTCTTACTTTTTGCAATTTTACTTTTACTTGTGTTGGAATTTCATAAACATTATTTGTATGATCCCATATTTTTGTTACTTGTACATCTTTTCTGAACTCTGTTGTTGTTTGTGCTGTTGCTTCTTCTGTATTTTGTTCTTGCCCTGTTTCTTCTAGTTTTATTTTTCCTGTTACTTTATTTTCAAATGTTGTTTTACTGTAATCCATGTCTATAAATGACACATTAATTACTTTTTCAATACTTATTTTTCCTGTTTCTGCATTTGTATATGTATCTATGTCATTTACTTCTTCTGTCCAAGTAATTGTCTTTTTAGAAGGATCATATACTCCTCCTTTTAATTCTCCTTGTGACTCTTCATCTAATTCATAAGGTAATGTATCTACTATTGTTATTGTTGCTTTTCCTATATATTCTGTTATCTCTGCTTCATATTTTACTGTATATTTTACTTTTCCATTCTCTTCTGTTATTTTCTCTGTTGCTGTTTTACTTACTTCATTTTTTAGTATTTGCGCATCTTTTATACTATAGTAGTACTCTACTTCTATTGTTTTTTCTTCCATATATCCACTTGTATTAGTTGTACTTGATACACATTCATAGTTTGGCTTTACATCTTTTGATGGGCTTGTTGCATACATCTTTCCTACATAGCCTTCTTGGGTTTCATCTTCTACTTCTCTTCCTGCTTCTTTTGATGGCACTCTTGTTTGAGTTTCTACTATATAGTGGTGAGTTATTACTTTTGCTGGTATTCTTTCAAATTCTACCACTACTTCCTTATCTTCTGTCATAGCTTGGAATTTACTTATATCTACTGTTCTATCCTCTTTATTTGGTGTAAATTCTTGTGGTGCTTCATTTATTGTTATACTCTTTACACTATATCCTGGCTCTGGGGTTGCTTTTATATCATTTTGGCTATTATCTCCATATATTACTGTTTCATATGGGTCTTCATCTTGTCCTAAAATTGTTCCTCCATCTACATTAATTCTTTCTCCTAATTCTGTTATTTCTTCATGTGGTTTTACTTTTGTTGTTACTTTTACTTCTTTGGCTTTATAGTAGTATGTTACTATTACTTCATTTCCTTCATATGTTCCATTTTTATTGTTTGGCTCTTCTACTAATTCATATTTTGGATCTATTGTTTTGGTTTCATCATCTTTAGCCCATTCTATTAATGACTTAGTCGTATATTCTTCATTTTCTTTTCCTGAATATTCCTCATCTTGTGCCTTTTCTCCATTTGCTAATGGTACTTGCTCTTCTGTTTCTACTATGTAGTGATGTACTATTAATGGAATATCTCTTGTTTCGTAGTAGTATGTTACTTCAATTGTTTCATCTGCTGAGAATGTTCCTGTTGGGTCACCCAAAGTTTCAGGATTTCCTTCTTCATCTTTTACTAATTGATATTTTTCTATATCTAAATGTGGCTTAGCTGTGTAACTCTCATCTGGATTTCCTTCTAATATTTGATCATCTGCTACTGGTATTGGATTCCCGTCTTCATCTAGCTCATCTTTTAAGTAATGATGAACTACTACTTTTGCTTTCTTTACATTCTCTATAACATACATTTGCTTGTCTTCATCATATTTTGCTATTGGTTCTTCTGAGGTTTCTTGTGAGTTGGTTTGTTCTTCTGAGCCTACTGTTTCTCCTACTTCTACTTGTTGCTTTATAACTGCTTTACTTTCTTCTTTAAAGTCTATTATTATTGGTTCTTCTAATGGTAAATATCCTTCTGGTGTATTTAGTTCTGTTATGCTATATCTTCCATATGGTACTTGGGTTATTGCCTCTCCTTTACTATTGGTTTCCACCTGTGTATGATATATTTCTGAATCACTTAATGTTACATTTATATCTTTTACTATGAAGCAATCTTCTCCATCATCACCACTTGAATCTTTATAATATCCTAAGTGTAAATAATACTTTGTTCCTCCTTGTAACTCTTTTGTGTATTCTTTGAAATCAGTTTGTGATGTTCCTGATTCATATACTATTCTTCCATTTGTTTCACTATATTTTGGTGCTGGTGTTTCAGTATCATTTACTGTTACATAGCCATAATCTCCACTTTGACTTGATACTTTTGCTTTAAAGTTCAAATTGTATTTTCCTGAATAACCTGTTAAATTTATTGGTATATATGAGTTACTTGTTGTACTTGCTTTTCCTTTATTACTTGATTTGTATTCTCCTTTTTCTTCTTGAAAATTATATTGTAATTCTTTTGCTTTATATACTTTTATACTATTTATTACTACTTGGTCTTCGTCTGTATCTTTACTTGAATCTTTTCTATATCCTAAATGTAAATACTGTAATTTTCCTCCTTCTATGACATTTGAAATATATTCTGCACTTGTTTTTGTTCCTGATATATACATAAACCTTCCTGTAGAAGTACTATATGATGGTGATGTTGTACTACTATTTATTGTTGCATATCCATAATCTGAGCTTTCACTTGATACTCTTGCATTTACTACTACAAAATATTTTCCTTCCTTTTCATCTAATTTTAGAGGAAAATATGAATTAGCTGTTTGTCCTTGCACTCCTGTTATACTTTCTGGATCTTCCCCTCTTGCTTCAGCTTCTTTTTGAAGGTATGTTTTACTATTAGTTGGAACATAGTATTTTTCACCATCTTCTCCATCTTGCTCTACAAAGTGGTAGTCTGCATCTTTATTCATCTCTCCTAATATCTCTCCGGTTACATCAGATTCACGGTCTGGTTCATAGAATGTATTACTATTATCTGTTAAACCTCCAATTATATTTTTATCAGGTTCGCTTCTTTCTTCTATTTGGTCTAGTTTGAATTTTACTCCTGCTATTGGTTCTTTATTTTTGCTATCTACTTTTTGTATTACTATTTTGTTTGATTTTTTACTATATGTTACTACTATGTGCTTATCTTCTTTTACGTCTTCAAACTTATCCATAGTATAACTTCCATCTGCGCCATTTACTTCAAATGGCCATTCTTTTCCATTTACTGTAACTGATATTATTTCATAATCTTCTTTTGGAGTCATTATAATATCTCTAGTACTTTCATCACCATATTTTACTGTTTCATATGGATTTTTATCTTCTCCAGAAATATTTCCTCCTTTTTCTCCATCTATTTCATGTACATCTGTTGTTATTTTAAATTGCTTTCTATAATTCTTTACTTCTAGTTCTTCTACTTCTGGAACTCCTACTTGATTTGCTATTTTTAATATCATACCATCTGAATAATAACTTGAACCATTAGCATTACTATTATTATTTAATATCTTTCCATCTGTTTCTATGGTTTTACTGTTATAATATCCTCCTGCTAATATTGTTCCATCTTTTAATTCTGTCACTGAATTTATTGCATCATTATTGCTTCCTCCTATTGATTTTGCCCACTGCGTTTTATATCCTAATTTTTCATCTGGTATGTATTTGATTATCATTCCTTCTTCTGAACCTTTAGAATTTAATGTATATTCTCCTACTTTGATACTATTACTTAAAAAATATTCTCCTACTACAAATCCTCTATCTGATGTTTCGGCTACTGAGTATATAAAATCACTACCACTACTTCCTCCTACTGATGTTGCCCATTCGACTTTATATTTTTCATCACTTTCTATTGGGTTATATTTAATTATCATTCCATCAGAAGAATTATTTGAACTATTCCTTTTTAATATGTAATCTCCTGCCTGGATACTAATACTCCTAAAATATCCTCCTACTATAAATCCTCCATTTGATGTTTCGGCTACTGAATTTATGTAATCATTATCCTCTCTTCCTACTGACGTTGCCCATTCCACTTCATATTTTTCATCACTTTCTACTGGTTTGTATTTGATTATCATTCCATCATCGGCACCTTTAGAATTTAATGTATATTCTCCTACTTTAATACTACTGCTAAAATATCCTCCTACTACAAATCCTCCATCTGATGTTTCGGCTACTGAGTATATATGTTCAGAGTCATCTCCTCCTACTGATGTTGCCCATTCCACTTCATATTTTTCATCACTTTCTACTGGCTTGTATTTAATTATTATTCCATCAAAATAGCCCTTATTTTCTAATGTATAATCTCCTGCTTTGATACTACTTCTAAAACTTCCTCCTACTACAAATCCTCCATCTGATGTTTCCACTACTGATGTTATTTCATCACTACTATTTCCTCCTACTGACGTTGCCCACTCTACTTCATATTTTTTATCATTTTCTACTGTCTTGTATTTGATTATCATTCCATCATCGCTATAGTAACTATTTAATTTATATTCTCCTACTTGGATACTACTATAACTAAAACTTCCTCCTACTACAAATCCTCCATCTGATGTTGAGGCTACTGATGTTATCTTATCTTCTTTTTCTCCTCCTACTGACGTTGCCCATTCGACTTGTCCCTTTTCATCATATTTAATTATGACTCCATCATTTGAACCTTTAGATTGTAACGTATAATCTCCTACTTGGATTATATTATTGAAATATCCTACTGCTATATATCCTCCATCACTTGTTGAAGCTACTGATGTTATTTCATCATTACTATTTCCTCCTATTGATTTTGCTGTGATAGTTGTTGGATTTGCTAATTCTTTTTTCTCATATTTGATTATCATTCCATCAGAAGAACCTTTATTTTCTAATATATAATCTCCTATTTGGATACTCGTTGAATTAAAATATCCTCCTACTACAAATCTTTCATCTGTTGTTTCAATTACAGAATTTATTGTTCCTCCTATCGATTTTGACCATTCTAACTCATATTCATCTTTATTTTCTATTTTTCTATATTTTCTTATACTACTCGAAGTTCCTACTATAATACCTCCATCTTTTGTTCCATCTATATAAGAAACACTTGAATTTATATCATCTTCCCAAACTAATTCATATTTTTTCTCACCCTCTATTCTTTTATATTTTATTATTCCTATATCTGATGTTCCTCCTACTACTATTTCTCTATCTTCTGTTTCGGTTACTGATGTTATTTCATCCCAATCACTTCCTCCTACTGACGTTGCCCATGAGACTTTATATTCTCCTTCATTCGCGTCATCTGGTACATATTTGATTATCATTCCATCAATTGAACCTTTACAATTTAATGTATAATCTTCTGATAATTTTATTTCACTACTTTCAAATTGCCCACCTACTACAAATCCTCCATCCGATGTTTCAGCTACTGAATTTATATGATCACGGTCATCTCCTCCTACTGACGTTGCCCATGAGACTTCATATTTTTCATCACTTTCTATTGGTTTGTATTTAATTACCATTCCAGCCGAATCAAAATAAAAAATACCTTTTTTTCTTAATGTATATTCTTCCGATATTTTTATTTCTCCACTACAAAAATATCCTCCTACCACAAATCCTCCATCTGATGTTGAGGCTACTGATGTTATCTTATCTTCTTTTTCTCCTCCTACTGACGTTGCCCATTCGACTTCATATTTTTCATTACTTTCTACTGGTTCGTATTTGATTATCATTCCATCAGAATAAGTTGTTCCACTTCTATTTAATAGATATTTTCCTACTTCAATACTACTACTTCTAAAATATCCTCCTACTAAAAAGCCTCCATCTGATGTTTCGGCTACTGAGTTTATATTATCTGCTTTCTCTCCTCCTACTGACGTTGCCCATTCGACTTCAAATTCTGAATTGTATTTTATTATCATTCCATCTTCATAACCTTTAGAAGTTAATATATATTCTTCTGATAGTTTTATTTCTTTACTATAAAAATATCCTCCTACTAAAAAGCCTCCATCTGATGTTTCAACTACTGATGTTATTCTATCCTCATTACTTCCTCCTACCGACGCTGCTAAAGAAACTCCCAATTCTTCTTTTGTTTCTCTTGAGGTTCCTATTCCGAAGTAGTATACGTTGTTTGTTATGTCATATTTGTCATCACTAGCTTTGATTTCTACAGCTTTGTATAAGCCTTCTCTTAGGTTTGCTTCTATTTCTCCTTGGTCATTTGTTGTTAGTACATGGTACTCTTTTCCATTTATTATTTCTTTTTCTCCTAAGATGTTAAATTTTGCATCTAATGCTAATTGTTCTGTTCCATCATCTACATTGTATATTGCAAATTTTGTGTTTGGTAGGTACACTTCTTCCTCTATTCCTGCATCTGCTTTTTCTCCGTCTTTTTTGATTAATTTGAATGATGGACTGTCTTCAATGGTTATTGTTATTGTTGTTCCTTCTTGATCTGATGTTGGATTTGTTACCTTTCCTTCTTTTACGTCCATTACTAATAAGCCTTCTTCATCTGTACTTACCTGGAAGGTTATATCTTTTACTGCTGAATAGCCTTCTGGGGCTAATAGCTCTTTTAGGGTATATGTTTGGTCTAAGTTTCTTGCTTGTTCATATTGGTATAAGTTTGGTATTTCTATTATTCCTTGGTCACTTGTTGTGTAATCTCCTAGTTTTTGTGTTCCTTTGAATAACCTAAATTTTGCTCCTTCTAAAGGTGTTTGTTCTTCTCCTTTTACTACTTTCTTTATTTGTAATTCGTATGTTGGAATTTTGTCATTTTCTAAGTTTAAATTAATTACTGGAATACTTCCGTTTTTTGTCACTTCTGCTTTTTTTACATTTGCTGGATTTCCTTCTATTTCTGGTGATGGTTCTTCTTGATTTTCTTCGCTATTTGTTACTTCTAAGAATTTTACACTATATACTCCTTCATTATTTAATATTTTAAATCTTATTGGATTTGCTAAATAGTACCCTTCTGCTTTTACTTCTTCTAGAGTATATTCTGAGCCTATACTTAATCCACTTAATGTTATTTCTCCATTTGTATTGGTTGTTAAAGTTCTTCCGTTTTCAAAGTTTTTGCCTGTTAATTTGAAACGTATTCCACTTAGTTTCTTTGCTTCTCCTTCTGCTCCTTCTTCTTGCTTTTCTGCTTTCACAATCTTTAGACTTGCTTTTACTTCATCTTCTACTTGTATTTGTACTTTGTAACTTGATGAAGTATCATCTTCACTTTCTTCTGCACTTTGTGGTGGTATTATTTTTATACTTTTTGCATTGTCTTGGGTTGTTTCTTCTTTTACTAGATCTAGTGCTCCATCTTTTTCTGTTGCTCTAAATCTTATTTCATTTTCATTTAATTCATAGTTTGTTGGTGTTTTTATTTCTTTTACTACATAGGTTCTATCTACATATAAGTCTTTTAATGTTAGCTTTCCATCTTCTCCTGTTACTTTTGTTTTTCCTTCTTGTTTTCCATCTTCTTGCTCTGCTTCCATTATGAAATATGTTGCTCCTGGTACTACTGTCTCATCTATTCCCTTTTGATATTTTATTAATTCTAAATCATATTGTTTTGCTATCATGAAACCTATTTTGTTTGGCTCTGTTTGTGTTCTGAATTTTCCTGCAGTGGTATCTAAGCTAAAGTA
>CANQHC010000013.1 GCA_947623595.1 uncultured Clostridia bacterium
TTTGATAAGTTTTTTACATTTTTGCGATTATTTTACAGTTTTGAGTATATTTTCCGAGCTTTCCTGTGTTTCCCTATGTGTTTGCTTTTGTCATATTTTGTTTTCCTCTAATTTTAAAGCTTGAAAAAACTCCAGAGATTTCTCTCCGGAGTTTTTCTTTAAGTTAGTAAGAAGGTTTAGCTCTCGCTTCACCTACTATACATTTCTTTTGTTTTTGCTTACTATATTCAAGGTCTGTGCTTTAGTTGAGTTATACCTGGGTAAGACGCCTCGCCTCATCAAACGCTTCCTCTATGGTTTCGTCGGTGGTTTCCTGGGCGTACTTTTCTGCTTCTTGCTCCATTGCGGAAATATCCATTTCTTCCATGTCTTCTTCCTTTCCGCCCACAGGCTTTTTCTCAGCAGATTTCTTCTCGATTTCGTCGAAAAAATGCATCCAGAACAAAACGGTTTGAACTCGCTCAGATATCTCATCGATAATATAGGCGGCTAAGTAGCCTCCTACAAACCCTGCCCCTACAAGGGCAATTGCCTTAGTTGCCTTCCGCATAGTGACTTCCCTCCTTGTAGATTTTCATAGCACAAAAGCTATGTTCCCATTATACCACTTATTCTCAAATAAGTAAATATAAAACTATTTATTTTGTTTCACTTCAATTGTAATACTACAAAGCTATTTATTTGTGTAGAAATAATCCATTATTCCATTATATATTCCCCATGCTAATCTATCCTGATAACTATCTTCTAATAGTTGTTGCTCTTCTGTTGGATTTGATAAAAACCCGCATTCCACAATTGAAATAGGTATTTCTACATGCTTTATAATATATACATTATCTAATTTCATTGCCACTCTTTTATTTTCTTTTTGAATTGATTCATTCAAATTCTGTTGTATACTCTTAGCTAAGTTTGTGCTTTTTTCATCATTTTGCTTATAAAAGCATTGCCAACCATAATATTGAGATTGTGGAATTTTATTTAGATGAATTGACACAAAGATATCTGCTTGTGCTTCATTCCCTATTTTTACTCTATTGTGAATGTCTGATATTTTCTTTTCTTTCAAAGTATTCTTATCCAAGTCATAAATTCCATTTTCATCACTTCTTGTTAATATAACTGTTGTTCCACTCTGCTCTAGTAAATTTTGCAATTTCAAAGCTATCTTTAAATTTGTTTGTGCTTCAGTTGTTCCGGTTACTTGATTGTGCACCTTCATCTGGAAGTGCTTTTTTATTAACCCTAATTATTTAAAAATTAAAGATAATTTTTATTGTTTTATCTTCATAAACTTCGATTCTTTCTATTAACATTTTCATTATTTTATTATCAAGATTTTCTGATGTTTTAAAATTTTTTATTATTTTTAATAAATTTTCATCAGATAATCTATTTTTATTCTTTTCTTCTAACAATTTTATTTTTGCTAAAATTTCCTTTTCCTTTTGCTTTAATATTTTATATTTTTCTTTAAATTCTTCTAGTTCAATGCTTTGCTCAATTTTTTTATTGTATAATTTTTTTATATCATTTTCAATTTTTAACTTTAGATTCTGATTTCTTAATAATTCTTTGTATTTTTCATCACTTTTTCTATATTTATCTATTATTTTATTTTTAGCATTATCAATTTTTATATCTTCTAGTCTTTCATTTAGAGATTTAATAACAATTTTATTTAAAGTTTCTTCAGTAATGGTATGCCCTTTATCACAGATATTTGGAAAGTTGTATATCATTCTACATTTGAAATACCAACTCTCTTTAGGATTTTTTATTTTTTTATTATGTGCTTTCGTTCTTTTCCTGCTTTTATATTGCATTCTAGCTTTGCAATGTCCACAATATACCAAGTCTTTTAGCAAATATTCATATTTTTTCTTTGGTTTATAGAATTTATCTTCTAACATTTTTTGTACTTCTTCAAATGTTTCTTTATCTATAATTGCATCATGTGTGTTTTCTTTTAATATCCATTTTTCTCTAGGTGTCTTTTTTACTTTTTTAGTTAAATAATCTGACTCATATTTATTTAATACTAATGCTCCTATATATGTTGGATCTTTTAATATTCTGCTTATGCTATCATTTCTCCACTCATTTATTGCTACTTTTTGTCCTTTATATTTTTTTGGAGTATCTATTTTCCTTTTTGTTAATTCTTTTGCTATTTGTCCTTGTGAATGTCCTTTTAAATACATGTCAAAAATCATTTTAACATTACATGCAACTTTTTCATCAATAACTAATTTATATTTATCATCTTCGCTTTTTTTATAGCCATATGGTGCATAATGCTGAACATATTTGCCCTGTTCTTTCATATCTTTTATTACTGATTTTATTTTTTTAGAAACATCAGTTAAATATGATTGATTTACAATACCACGAAGCATTATAGTATCATCTATTTCATATCTTTCTCCACTATCAATATAATCATTAACAGAAATAAACCTTACATCATTATCTGGAAAAAATATTTCTGTATAGTATCCTGTTTTATTTTTATCTCTAGTTAGTCTTGATAAATCTTTAACAATTACCATATTAATCTTTTTTCTTAAAATATCTACAATCATTTCATTAAATGCCGGTCTTGAATCTAATATTCCTGACCATCCATTATCTATGTATTCCTTAACGACATCAAAATTATTTTTTCTAGCATAACCTAATATTATATCTTTTTGTGCTATTATACTATTATTGGGATTATCATCTTCTTTAGATAATCTTAAATAAATTCCAGCTTTGTATGCTTTCATTACAATTTACCTATTACATCATATCTATAATTTATATAAATATTATTTTGTTTATCTATTTCAATATTATATATAAGTTCAGATAATTTTTCTGATGTCCATTCTTCTATATTAGATAACTTTGAAATGATTGCTATTAATTCTTCTTTAGTTATCGTAGGCTTTTCTCCTTTTTGTTTTAGCAAATTATTGATTTCTAATTTTAATGTATTTCTTCTTTCCACTTCACTTTTATAAAATCTTCTGTAGTCTTCTTCCTCAATAATGCCATTCGTATAATCTTCATATAAAGAGTTAATTGCTTTTTCTGTTTTTGATAATTTGTCTTCTATACCTTTAATAGCTTTATCCAAAGCATAAGTTGTCTTATTTTTATATGCTCTCATTATGATTTCTTCAAGTTTTTGATTGTTAATGATATGATTAATTTTTTTATTTATGCTTTCAATAACTATTTCTTTTAATACCTCTTCTTTTATCGATTTACTCTTTCTTTTACATTTATCATTTTTCATTGAATTCATTGAACTTGCACATACAATTATTTTGCTTATTATAATTCCACTTTTATCTCTTTTTATTTTAAGCACCATCTTATTTCCACATTCTTTACAAAACACCAAACCATTTAACATCCAATTAAATTTTTTATGTCTTATTTTTTTATTTAAGCTTATTTTGGCTTGAACTCTATCAAAAGTTTCTTTGTCTATAATTGCTTCATGTGTATTTAATGCTAACTTCCAATCTTCTCTTGGTATGTTTTTAACTTTTTTAGACTTATAGCTTAAATGCATTTTCTTTCCATATTCAGTATTTCCTATATACACTTGACTTCTCAATATTCTTTTTATGCTATCTGCTCTCCAATTATAGTTATCTCCACTTCTTGATCCACCATAATCGTAATATCCTGGGCAATATACTTTTTCTTGTTTTAATTTATTTACTATTTCTGTCATTGAAATCCCATTATCAAACATATTAAAAATTCTTTTTACTACTAATGCTCTTTCTGGTGCAATTATGAGATGATTTTTATTTTTCGGGTCTTTAATATATCCATATGGAGCTATTGCAGCTAAATATAATCCCTTTTCTTTTCTCGCCCATACTCCGCTTCTAACTTTTTTAGATATATCCTTACTATACCAATCATTTATTAAAGTTTTAAACCCAATCATATCATTATTTGAATTCTTAATATATGTATCTACATTGTCTAGTATTGATATGTATCTAATGTTATTTTCTAAAAAGTATTTTTCAATAAAATAATTTGCTTCAAAACTATTTCTTGATAATCTTGATAAGTCCTTCGTTATTATAGTGTTTATTAAACCTTTTTTGATATCTTCTAGCATCTTTTGAAATGCTGGTCTATCAGTATTTAATCCTGTGTATCCATCATCGATATAAAAATCAATCAATTCAAAATCTTGTCCTAGATTTTCCAACTTACGAATAATTATACTTCTTTGACTTCCTATACTATCACTTTCTTCTTTATCGCCATCCTCTCTTGATAATCTTAGATATCCTGCCACTTTATATATTGAATTTTGCATATTAGTTGTCCTCCTTTCCGAATAACAACTAATCTTAAACAGCTATATTTATTATATAAAAAAGTTGTACAAAAGGCGAACCTACAGAATAGTTATTATTTTAAATATTCATCAATTTTTTCGATAGCATATCTAACCAAAATATTATATATTTCATCACTATTAGCATTTTTATTTGTTCCCGTTATTACAGTATAATCTTTACCATCAATGGTATAAATTTCTTTTTCTGCCTCCATTTAATTCACTCCCAATTAAAAATATTAGAGCTTTTAAAAAAATATTACTAATATAACTCATATTATATAAATTGTTATAATTGCTGTTATTTGATTATAATCTTTCAAATACTTTTTCTTTCTCTATACGAATAGGCGAAATGAATTATGCTATTTTCCCAAAAAATTTCAAAATATTTTTTAAGCAGAAAAAAAGAAAGCAGATTTTTCTACTTTCCTTATCAATATAATATCTCTTTCTTTATTTAAATATATCATTAAAATCAGATATTATTATATCTTTTATTTCTTTGGGTAATAATTTTATATTTTTTATTTTATTTGCTGATATTATCTCTGGAATGTATGCTCCATATTTTTCATAATTAATATTAGTCATTTCTTCACCATTTCCACTCCCAATTTGCCCTGATTTATATTCAGCAACAAAGAAATACTGCTTTCTCCCTTGGCTTTCTAATTCATAACATTTGTCTGTTAATTCTACTTCTATGCCTAATTCTTCTCGAATTTCTCTTAATGTTGCTTCTTCTATACTTTCTCCTTCTTCTTGTCCTCCCCCAGGAATTGTATAGTATTCTTCTCTATTCTCATTATTACCTTTTATTCTTCTAATAACAATTAACCCACCCCTATACGGAATTATCGCCGAAGCTCTGTTTTTCTTCATTTATCTTTCCTCCTGTGTTTTTTCTCTTCTACTTTCTACTTTAGAAATCTCACTTTCTATATATGAATCTAATTTTTCATATAACTCTTCTACTGTTCCATTATTATTTATCACTTTTGAAAACTTTATTCCATTTGGTCTTACTACAATTGTTCCATCCTGTTCATACACTAAGTCTTTGTATTCAAATGTTTCCAACTTCTTCTTTTTTGCATCTTTTTTTCTAGTTCTCTCAGCTACTTGTTCCATAGTTATTGAAAGATCTGCCTTTCTATCAGTATATGGTGAATCTGTCCTTAATCTTTGATATTCTCTCCTTATTCTTTCCTCTTCTGGAGCATCAATATATAAAACTCCCACATTTTGTCGTAATTTTTTATACAAATATTGGATCTCTTTTACTCCATACATTGTATCCATTATTACTACATCCGCACCATTACTCATTTCTTTTGCCTTTTGAATATATCTATCCCAAAAACTTTCAAAATTATTTTTTGATTCACTATCATACCATTCATCATATGTTAGACTACTTTTTGAGTCTCGATATACTTCTGGGAATATATCTCGTATTTTCAAATGTTTTACCTGCTTATATTTTGCTTTAATATGATTAATTCCTCCACTTTTTCCTGACTCTGATGGACCAGTTACAAATATAAATTGTTGTTCTTTATTACATTTTTCCATATTAATTCCTCCTAATATTTCTTTATTTTTTGCCTCTAAAATTATATCTATTGGATGTTTTGTAAAATTAGATTTAAAATTGCCTTTTTTACTTAATATTTCTTTTACTTTTTGCCTTCTATTTTTATCTTCAATACTTTGTATCAAATGCTTTGTGAGTTTCTCAATCCAATAAGTTGGTAGGTCTGGTATAAAAAAATTACCATCTTGTAGTCCTATTATAACAGTTGCTAATAAATTAGTTTTCATCCCAATTTCAGTAAAATTTCTATAAATTGTTCTTTTACATTGATTTATATCATCTTTTCTAGTAAAATATGAATCCTCTTTATCTTTTAAAAATCTCGGGGGATCTAAATCAAATAGTTTTCCATCTATTGTAAAATTCCATATTGCAGTTTCTATTCCTATTAATTTTTTACTTGTTTTTTGATATTGAATAATTCTATTAATATAGTTTAATATTTTTAAGTATAGTCCTTCTAAATCCTTCCATGATTGAATTGTTCCACCACTTAAAAATTTATCTCCTGATATACTTTTGGAAAATTCATATATCTCTCCATTCTCATTTTCCACTATACAATAAATATCGTTTAAGGGAATAATGTTTTTTAATATTTCATAATTTTCTTTCCATAATTGTATATAGTTTCCTTTATATAATTTTCTAATTTTTTCACTATTTAATTTTTTATAAAAAAATTGAGATTCTATAATACCATTAGCAATGGTATTTGAAGTTCTTATCCTCGGTATGCCATCACTATCCATCATTGCATATTCAATTAATTCTGTTGGTATTTTTTCTATTATATAACTATTTTTTATCATATTCTATCTTTCTTCCAATATTTTGACTATATCTTTTTTTAAATTACTTATATTGACTGCAGATTCACAATTTTTTGAAACTTTTATGCTTGGTCTTATAAGTGGGGAACATTGTTTCATAATTATATCATCATTATTGCATGCATATTGGTTAATTTTTAACGAATACAAGTCGCTTTCATTCTTGATATACCTTGTAGATTTTATTGCCTCTAAAATTATTTCCGGTATAATTGATAAGAAAAACTTATCTCTATAGTATGTCATATATACATAATTCACTGGTGCAGGACTCATTCTATGTAGTAATATATTATCAATATCATTTTTAACTTTTATTTCACCTTTTTGTATCTTCCTTCCGTGCGAAATAATCTGTTTCATTTTTGATTCATACTTTTCTAATATTTTCAATGCCTCCATTGAATCTACTATACTTAAATCAATTCTAATCCCTTCTTTTTCTTTATATACTCCTCTTTTGTTCTCTATTTGTTCATTTAATAAACTTGCTAAAATATCATATGGTTGTTCATCTTTAATTTCGCACCCCAATCCTAATTTATCTATGTCAGCAATCATAGTTTCTAAATGACCATGAATACATAATTGAGATTTTGATATTTGATTAAATAGAATATTAATTCCAACAACATTATATTCAGATTTGCTTGATAGTTTATCATATAAGTCTCTCATAATTTGAAGTATTTCATCGAATTGCTCTTTTGATAAATCTTGTAAATTTTCAGTATGTAACTCTTTTCTGTTTTTTAAATAAATCATCAAACCAGCAGGTGTATATGGGTGAGTAGGACAACATAGTTCCCAATTATCATATTTATTAGATATATTGGGTAATATTTCTGATATAAAGTTATCTGAACATAATTGGCAATGTTCAAATTTTCTCTTTTTTTCTTCATATATTGTTCCATCGAATATTTTTTTTGCAGTATCTTTTTCTTCTTTTGTTAATGGTGCATTATTCAAATAAGCTAAAGCTAGTTTATTCATTTTAGCCCTTTTTTTATTAGCCCCTCCTAATGTACAATATAATGTAGCAAAATAATTATCATCATTTTCCATATCTAAATCAAAAAATGTTTTCCTATTTTTAAATTGTTTTTCCATATTCGCCTCCTATATTTTTAAATTATTTGAAATTTCTTCACTAAACTCCTTTCCAAAATTAATTATTTCCTCTTTATTGTATTCTTTTCTTTGATATCTTTCTATAAATTTTTTATAGTTAATTCTTTTATAATTAAATTTCTCAGAATATAGCTTAAATACCTGCTCGTAATTTTGAGGACGATAATTATTAATTATTAAAATTGCTTTCATAATCAAATATGTATTTTTAAATATTTCTCTTATTCTCTCTTCTGAAATTTCTTGATATAACCACATTCTTTTATATGAATGGAAATGTTCCATCAACCAGGTCATATACTGGCTTTGACATTCCTTTATAGTGACTTTTGGTATATTTAAACTAGCTGAATTATATTGTATTTTTATGTAGTTTTCTTGTACTAATAATAGATAATAATAAGTTTTAGGATCTATTCTTTTATTTTCAAATTCTATTTTACTATATATCGTATTTCCTATCTTTATATCATATTTTTGTACAATTTTTTTAATTATATTTACATATTCTATTTTATAATTCTCTAAAACTAATATAATATCTATATCACTCCATTCTTCTACAACATGTCCACTAGAACTACTACCTATTAATAGGACTAACTCTAAAACATCTTTCAGATTATTCTTCAATTCTGTTATATAATTGAATATAGACTCTTTGTATTTTATTGGTAATTGTTTTGGTATTTTTTCATATATTTCATTCATTCACTTTTCTCCCTATAACATCAAAATTATCTATAATATTTTTTAAGCTTATATAAGTATCTTCCGAAATATTTTCATATAAATAATGTAATATAAATATACTATAAAAATAATCTTCTTCTGCCATTGTTCTTATATCAAATATGCAAAGTATTCTCATTAATATAAAATATATAATTTCTTTTCCTATTTTTATTCCTAAGCTTTCTAACATTTTTATATACTCTTTTATAAAATCTATTCTTATTTTGCTTGATTTAATATTAGATTGTATGTTTATTTTTTTCTCTGTATCATTTATCTCATATTTTAATTTTGGCCTAAACTCATTAACGTTTTCAAAAACTTTATCATGATTGTAATATGATTTTGAATGATATTTTGGACAAAAATAAGCATCCGCTATTAATACTGACCAAAACATTGCAGAAAATTCACAAATTATTGGATTATATCCTGATGTTGCAAAATCAAAGAAAATAGGTTTCGTCCCTATATTTAAAGTATTTGGATCGCCTTGTGATAAAGAACATTCTAATTTACATCTTTTATAAAAAAAATTAATTGCTTCCTTTATGATTTCTGTAGTTTTTCTACACTCAATTCCATTAATATTGACATTGTATTCAAAAAGAATTTCTTTACTGTACCATTTTTTTAGCCTTGATTTTATTCTTTTTTGAAAAAATTGCTTCATTGGATATACATTTTTATTAATAGTTACTTTAAAACTGCTATTATACAAGTTAACTATTTCATTAATTACTTGTTTTGAATCATCTGTTATTTCTATATCATTTTTTACTAGAAAATCATTTAATAACCCTTTATTATTACTTATTGTATTTTCATATTCATAAATAATAATATAATAATTTTGTAATTTATATATTTCTATTATTTTATTAACTGGCAATGTATCTTTTATTTCTATATATCCTATTATTTCATTTTTAAAATCTTGATTTTCTAACATTTTAAAGAAAAATTTTTTATTAGACTTTTTTATAACCCCATTGACTGAGTTATTTTGAAAATTTATATAATTAATACTATAATTTTGTTTTTCAAGCATATTTCTAATTTTATGTTCTGATTTTTCTAATAATAGTTGTACTTTTTTTGGTACAATATTCAATTTCTTTTTAATATATTTTTCTAACAAACACTGCATTTTTCACTCCAAAATCTTGATCAATTAGTAAGACTTCTGCCTCCATTCATATTAAAAATATTTTCTGTAGCATAATAACTAAAGATTTCCATATTTTCTCCAATTTATAAAATATTTCTTCTATATTTTACCACTTTTAAGTTTTTATGTCAATTAGTTGGTATCATTTTACCCATAATCTTCTATTAGATTTGTACTCAATATTTCCTATTCTCTTTATTAGAGATATATGTGTAAAAAAATAATAGTAAAATAATATCTATAATAAAGCGAATTAGGTGATAATATGAAAATTAATAAGTATAATGATTTTAGAAATATATCTGGCTCTGCTTTAAGAGAATTAAGATTAAAAGCTAACCTTTCACAACAAGATTTGGCAGAAAAATTACAACTACTAGGTATTGAACTAACGTCAAAAGAAATCTCAAAAATTGAAACAAATAATCGTTTAGTTCAAGATTTTGAATTATTTGCATTTGCAAAAATTTTTGATGTTTCTGCTGATATATTTAACAAAAAATTTGATAATTAGCAGTAAATTTAAGTCATTTACTATTTTTTATGTTCTCTAGTATAGTTCTTATTCCATCACAAAATCCTATTTTATAAAACTTTTCATTATCATGTGCCATAATTAGATTTTCTCTTGTTAAATAACTCTCTAATGCTTCTATTATTCCTTCTTTTGTATTATTAAAATGCGATGGTAAATTATTTATTGCTACTAGAAGTTTATCATAATCTACAGGGTAATCTTCTTTAATACTTCTAATTTCTGCATCATCTAGCTTTCCTTTTCTACTATATAATTCTTCTTCTCTTTCTCTAAATATAATATTTATCATCTCATCATCTATATATTTTTCTATATCGTTTATTTTTAACATTTCTACATCTCCTCGTTTTATTTTTTATTATATCTCTAATAAAGAGATTTATCAATCAAAAAATTAAAAGGGTTTGGGAATTTTCCTACAGACCTTTATTTTCAATATCTACATTATATTTCTTAAATAATTTCTTCTATTTCTTCTTGTAGTAATTCTTCTATCATTACCTCTATCATTTGATTATATTTTGCTATAACTAAAAACTCATTTGTTATTGGTTTCGGATATTTTAACATTAACTCTTTCTCTAATTTATGCTTTTTATTAATTATTTCATCTTCTCGTTCCAATAATTTTTTCGTTGCTATTTCATTAATTACTAATTCCTGAAATCTAGCTTTATAGTTTTCTTCCATATTCTTTTTTACTTTTATCCCATATTTACCTAATTTTCTTATATGCACCACCTCCATTTAAAATTGCTTACGGTTAACCCTAAATACTAAATATTTATTATATAAATTATTTATATAATGATTATATAATTTTAATTTAAAAAAGGCGAACCCATTTTATTTATCATCTTATTATTATTTTTTTATTATTGTTATTATTATTATTTATATTAAATTTTTAACATTAAGTCATTCAGTTTCTTAACAACCTGATGTGTAGTTTCTTTACATCAAGTCATAAAGTTTCTTAACGGCTTAATCTGTAGTTTCTTTATCAAAATTCAAAATCTCATATAATTTATCAAAATTCAAAGTGTACCATATCTTATGTGGTATCCCCTCATATTTCTCAATTACAATTTTTCTTTGTATTAGCTTTGCAATAGCTTTTCTTTGATAATAACTAGAAATTCCAGTATTATTGAATATATTTTCTCTTGTAGAGTAGAAAAATCCATTTTCTAATTTATTATATTTTTCCCAGTATGAATATTCACTACATAATTCTCCAATCAATATTGCACACTCTAATCCTAATTTTCTAATTAAAATTTTATTTACTATGATATAGCCTTTATTTGTTAATACATTCATCCTTATTTCTCCATTTTCTCTTTATTTAATAAATAGAATTTTTAGAATTCTATTTAAATAGGCGAAATAAGATATATAATTTTCCCAAAAATTTTATTTTATCTTCAAAAAAAATAAAGTGCCTAGACACTTTATTTTGCTGTATAAAATTAGTTATTATTTATTAGGGTTAATAAGTAATTCCCTTCATCCGGTTTTCCATGACCGAGCATCTATTACTATTACTTTCCCAGAAACTGGCAAACTCACTGTCTGTACAGTATTTCCAATATTTGCTATTTTGAAAGAAAAAGCAAATACTGCTACTAGCAACATTCCAACAATAATTCCTAACCTTTTTTTATTTAATATAATCACTAAAATCTCCCCCTATTATGTGTTTATTAATTGATATTCTTTTTTTATTATTTTATTCATTAAATTTTACCTTTATTATTTCATTTAAGAGATTTTACTATTATATTTATTATGTTAAATTTTTTATTTGCAAAATTTGCTTTTTTAATTTTTGCCAGGAAATTGAGGAAAAGCATAAAAATAAACCCTCCATGTTTTTGTCTAACATATCACATTTTGGGTTCACTCTATTTTGAAATAGCTTTTTTATTTTCCTTTATAGTGGACAAATTTCTTCATTTTTTCTTCTATCTATTACATATGTACTTCCTGGAGTAGTTTTTGCTAAATGTTTTACTTGTGCTGCTACTTCTCCAATTTCTAGTACATTGTGGAACCTTCCCTCTTCTACAATTACTACTCCAATTGAAATAGTTGTTAATGGAAATTGTTCTAATACACATTTTCTATTTGGTACTTCCAAATATCCTCTTTTTAAGTCTTCTTCATTGAAATATTTTTGAACACCCTTATCAAACTCTAATATAATATCTTGGCATATGTCTTCACATTCTGTTTTAGGAATAATTGCTACGAAATCATCCCCTCCTATATGCCCAACAAAATTATCTTCAGCACTAACTTCTGCAACATGGTTTAATATACATCTTGCAGTAAATTTAATAATTTCATCACCATTTAAAAATCCATAAATATCATTGTATGCTTTAAAATTATCTAAATCAACATATAATATAGCAAAATGTTCTTTATTTAATAGCCTTTTTTTCATTTCTGCTTGTATTTGTATATTACCTGGCAAACCTGTTAATGGGCTTACTCCACGATTAACGTCTAACAACCTTATTATATTTTTTACAGTGTGATATAAATATTCTTCATCAATTGGTGATTTTATATAATGCTCTACACATGCTTGCAATATTTCTATTCTGTGAGACTTGTCTTTTACAGAAGAAATTACAATTATTGGTGTTATTCCATTATCTTCATTAGCTCTAATTTGATTACAAATATTTATGCATTCTTCTTTTACTCCATCTTCATTAATAATAATAAGTGATGGTATATTTTTAAGAACTGTATCAATTTGTGTTGTTTTTGCTTTTTTAAATTTATAGTCTGGGTCTTGTTTGAATATTCTTTCTAACTTGCTTTTTAGCTCGTTCCCATCATCAATTAAATATATTTCTTGTGCCATATTTTTCTCCTTTTTGGTAATTTAATGATTTTATCCTATGGGGTATATTGTAATTCAGTTGTTGCACTTTCTGTGTAACCACTTACATTAGTAACTTCAATTGAAATTGTGTTATTTCCTTCTCTTAATTGTAGAACTCCAACTGTTACTTCTTTTTGGTTTACGTCATCTATTGAAGATACTTCTCCATTTAAGTTAACAGTAATCTTTTTTATACCATCCTTATCTTTAGCCTGTATAGAAATTTTTCCGTTGTCTTGAATAATGTACATCTCTGGCTTTGAAGTTGATGTTACTATATCTTTTTCTATTGTTTCAACATTTCCATTTGCATCTTCAGCAATTACTTTAATGGTTTTTGTTCCTGGTGTTAATGTAAGTTCTTGATATATTTCAGTTTGCCCCTCTTCTTCAGTTTCTACAATAACTGGCTCTTCATCACCCCATTGGTAAGAAATATATGCTAGCTCAGTATCATCTTTAGCATTTATGAACATCTTATTATTGCCATTTTCAGTTTCTATTTCTATAGTTGGTTTGGTAATGTCTACTCCATTTAATTTATATTGTTTTTGGTATGATACACGTTTTCCGTTAATATCTTCTACAGTAAGGTTTAGTGTACTATCATATCCTAATAATGTGATGTTTTCTTGAGTTGTTAATGCATTTACTGGCAAAATTGTTTCTTCTCCTTGATCCCATGAATATATGATTTTTACAATTTCTACATTGTGCTCTACACGTATTACTGCCTGGTCATTTACTCTTCCTATTGTAATTGAAGGTATATTTCCTGGCTTTTTTGCATCTGCATCTTTATATAATGCATAACATCCTTCTCCTGAAAGTATAAGCCCAAAAAGTATGCTAGAAAATGCGAAAAACCTTACTACACCTTTTATTGCTACTGGCCCTCCTCTAGAGGATTTTCTTTTTTTATTATTTTCGGTTACAAGAATTTGATTCATATTGGTTAATCCTTTCTTTTGTAACTATTATTTTGTATTTAATGCTATTATTCAAAAAAAATTATATCACAAGGACTTTTTAAAGTAAACTATCAAAGCTAAGTTTTTATTTATTATTTTTCTTAAGGTAACTTAACCTTGCTACCCTCCAGAAAAATCTAACGATTTCCTATGCAATAAAAAGAATACCGCAAGGCTTATAAAAACCTTACGATATTCTTTTTTGCATTTTTATATATTCTTAAGAACCTATTCTTCTATAACAAACTTTTTAATTAATACAGCTCCTGCTAATATCATGCTTACAGATACTAGTGCTAAGGCTATATATGTTGGCTCTGAACCTGTTTTTACTGATAATACTACTGGTGCATCATCTATATCGTCTTCTGGTCTCCTGTTATTTCCTGGTTTTGAATCGATATCTGGTGAGCCATATTCATTCTCGTCTTTGTATATTTCTGCCCAGTTTACTTTCTCTCCCATGTTCTCTTTATTATTTACCCATGTTAGTATGATTTCTACTGTTGCACTTTCTCCTGGTTGTAATAATTTATCTTTTAATTGGTCTGTTAATACTTTTCCGCCTTCTTCTCTCCATTTTGGATTGTCTGCTTTATTAAATTTCAAGCCATTTGGTATGTAGTCTATTATCTCTTTTGCATATCCTGCTATTTCTCCTTCATTTGTTACTTTTATAATGAATTTGAATTTTACTGTTGTTTTACTCATTTGACTTGCTTTTAATTCTACTTTTGCTGGTGGCTCTGGATTTTCATTTCCTGTATGTCCTGTTTTATTTACTGTTGTTTTTCCGTTATATGTTACTATTGATTCACTTACCCATTTCTTTAATGCTAAGTCAAAGTATTTTACTTTTACACTTTCTTTATCTATATCGTCTTCATCTTCTTTGTCATTATCTGGTTTTGAATCTACATCTTCTACTGGATTTCCTTCTTCATCACTATCATCCGTGATTTCTGCTGTGTTTATTATTATTCTGTCAGATGTATTTGGCTCTGTTACTTTAAATGCTATTTTTATATCTCTATAATCTGGCATTGTCATTGTTTCTGGGTTAAATGCTGATAATAAGTTTGCTCCTTCTTCTTCCTCTTGCTCTTTTGATAAGTAGTCTGTTTCTATATATTGTGCTTTTTCTACCTGCGTTACTTCATTTCCTTCTCCGTCATACATCTTCCAACGATATTCTTTGTTTATTTCATTGTCTGGTAAGTATTCTAGTCCATCTGGTAAATCATCTTTTACTTTTTGTGCATATCCAGCTATATTTCCTTCATTAAATATTCTTAATGTATATGTTACTATGTTTCCATTTGCAACTTCTACTGGATCTTTTGGATGTACATATTTGTATTTTGTATCACTTACTTTTGTAAATACTGGTGCTCTATTTGTTATTTCTTCATCATTTACTCCTGTAATGAATTTTCTTAATGCTAGGTCAAATCTTTCTATTACCAATTTTTCAAAGTCATCATCATCTTGTTGTCCTGGAATATATTTATCTCCTTTTTCGATTTCTGGTTGTTTGTAGTCTGGTAGTTCCTCATCTTTAGGTAACTCAACATTATCTTCTTGTGAATCTCTATCAGGTACTTTTTCGCCTTCATCGTCTGTATAGTCTGTAATGTCTGCAATATTTGTTATTTTTTCATATAAATTTGCATTTTCTTTTACTTTACATCTAATTTGTACATCTATATAGTCTAATTTTTGACCATCAAATGCTTTTACTAATATTTTGTCTGCTCCTTCAACTCTATCTTTGTAGATTTCGTCCCTATTAGTTGAGTTTTCTGTATCTGGTGATGTAACATCTGTTGTTACAGTTCTTCCATCTTCTGATACCTTCCAACCATATTTAATATTTAGCTCATCCTCTGGTAAAAATTCTAATTGAGGTGGTAGATGGTCTGTAATTTCTGTAACATATCCATCTATTTCTCCTTCATTATATGCACGAATTGTATAAGTTACAATGCTTCCTATATATACCCCAACTGGATCTTTTGAATGATTATATGTTGCTGTTGTAGCATTTCCACTTGCTAAGTCTGTTACATCTACTTGTGGTGCTCTATCATATTTTTTACTATTTTCGCCTTTTGTTACTTCACAAATAAATTTTCTTAATGCTAAGTCGAAATATTTTTTTGGCAATACTAAATCTTCAAAATCGTCATCATCTTCTTGACTTTCGTCTTTATAATCTTCCTTGTCTACATCATCTGGTTTAGAATCTCTATCATCTACTGGGTTTCCATTTTTGTCACTGTCTTCAGTTATTTCAGCTATGTTTTTCAATGTCTTTTCATCATTTTTAGCAACTGCTACTACTTCACATTCAATTTGTAAGTCTATATAGTCAAGTTTTGTTCCATCAAATGCTTGTAATAATACTTTGTCGTCTCCTGTTGTTCTGTCTTTATATATTTCATCTCTTATTGTTCCATTTTTGCTCTTTGGTGATAATATATCTGTTACAATTGTTTTTCCATCTCCAGATGGATTTGTCCAACCATATCTTGCATTTATGTCGCTATCTTCTACAAATTTTAATCCTTCTGGTAAATAATCTGTTACTTCATCTGCGTGACCTGCAACTTCTCCTTCATTGTATATTCTTAATACATAAATTACTCTGTATCCTGTTTTTACTTCTAAAGGATTTTTTGGATGTACTTTTTTAGCAGTTAATTTTTCTCCATCTCTTAAGCTTTGTAATTCTTGTTCTGATATTTGTGGTTCTCTTGAATAGTTGCCATTCTCGTCTTTTACATCTTCTCCATTTACAGTTATAATAAATTTTCTTAATGCTAAATCGAAGTCGCCTTCTTCTATTTCTAATTTTTCAAAATCATCATCATCTTGTTGTCCTGGAATGTATTTATCTCCCTTATTTATTTCTGGATCTTTGTAACCTGGTAAATCTTCATCATTTGGTAAATTGTCATCTGGATTTTTATCTTCTTCTTTTGAATTATCTTTTGTTAAACTGTCTTCTGTTGAATCTCTATCAGTTACTTTCTTTCCGTCTTCATCTTCAAAGTCACTAATCTCTGCAATATTAGTTATTCTCTTGTCTTGTGTTGCAGTTTCTCTTACTTTACATTTGATTTGTACATCTATATAGTCTAATGAACTTCCTCCATTATATGCTTCTAATATTACTTTGTCTTCTCCTTGTTTACGTGTTGCATATACTGCACTACTGTTTGGATTATCTTTTGAAGTAATTGTTGTTTTTACTGTTCTTTCATCTTCGTCTAAAGACCATTCATATTTAATATTTAATGGATCATTTGGTAAGTATTCTAAGTATTCTGGTAAATGATCTGTTACTTCATTTACATATCCTGATACATTTCCTTCATTATATAATCTAATTGTGTAAATTACTTCATCTCCAATTCTTACTTTTACTGGTGTTTTTGAATGATTATATGTTGCTGTTGTAGAAGTTCCATCCCTTAAATCTGTTACATCTACTTGTGGTTCTCTTATGTATTTTCCATTTTCGTCTTTTAGTTCTTCTCCATTTTTATTTGTAATAAATTTTCTTAAAGATAAATCGAAATACTCTTCTTCTATTTCTAATTTTTCAAAATCATCATCATCTTGTTGTCCTGGGATGTATTTATCTCCCTTATTTATTTCTGGATCTTTGTAATCTGGTAAATCTTCATCATTTGGTAAATTGTCATCTGGATTTTTATCTTCTTCTTTTGAATTATCATTTGTTAAACTGTCTTCTGTTGAATCTCTATCAGTTACAGGTTGTCCATCTTCATCTTTAAATTCACTAATTTCTGCAATATTAGTTATTTTCTTGTCTTTTGTTGCAGTTTCTTTTACCTTACATTTGATTTGTACATCTATATAGTCTAATGAATCTCCTCCAGTATATGCTTCTAATATTACTTTGTCTTCTCCTTGTTTACGTGTTTCATATACTGTACTACTATTGGGATTATCTTTTGAAGTAATTGTTGTTTTTACTGTTCTTCCATCTTCATCTAGAGACCATCCATATTTAATATTTACTGGATCGTTTGGTAAGTATTCTAAATATTCTGGTAAATGATCTGTTACCTCATTTACATATCCTGATATATCTCCTTCATTATATAATCTAATTGTGTAAATTACTTCATCTCCAATTTTTACTTTTACTGTTTTTTTTGAATGGTTATATGTTGCTGTTGTAGAAGTTCCATTTTTCAAACCTGTTACATCTACTTGTGGCTCTCTTATATATTTTCCATTTTCGTCTTTTAGTTCTTCTCCATTTTTGTTTGTAATAAATTTTCTTAAAGATAAGTCGAAATATTTTTGTTCTTCTAATTCTAATCTTTCAAAATCATCATCATCTTCTTGACTCTCATTATCATATTCATCTTTTCTTACATCATCAGGTGTTGAATCTCTATCTTCTACTGTTTCATCATTATTTTCATCACTATGTTTTGTTATTTCAGCAATATTTGTTAAATCTTTTATTGTTGCTCCTGGTAAAGCTATTACTTCGCACTCTATTTGTAAGTCTATATAGTCAAGTTTTGTTCCATCAAATGCTTTTAATAATACTTTATCCCCTGTTCTAGTTGGAAATAACTCATCCCAATATTGTGAATGTGTACTATTTGGTGATAATATATCTGTTACAATTTCTTTTCCATCTCCTGATGGATTTGTCCAACCATATTTAGCATTTAGCTGACTATCACTTAAGAATTTTAAACCTGCTGGTAAATAGTCAGTTACTTCTTTTGCATATCCTGCTATTTCTCCTTCGTTATATATTCTAATTGTATATAATACTTTGTCTCCTGTTTTTACTTTTAATGGATTTTTTGGATGTACTTTTTCTGCTGTTGTTTTACTTCCATCTGATAAACTTCCAATTTCATCATCTGAAATTTTTGGTTCTCTTAAATAATTACCTTCTTCATCTGTAACTGGATCATCTTCTATTTTTGTTATGAATTTTCTTAGTGCTAAATCTAATTGATAATTATTCATTTCTACATAAATTTTATTGCCTTGTATATTTGCTTTTAATTTTGTTTTTCCAACTGTTATGTCTGTTAATTCTGAAGTTAGTTTATGCTTGTTTTCACTTTCTGGCTCTCCTTGATTTTCTACTACTGAAATATCTGATATTATATAAGTTCCTTCTTGTGATATTACTGTTACTTTTAATGTAATAATATCATTGCTCTTGCTATATCCCTCTGGTGCTTTTGTTTCTTTTATTGTAATTGTTTGTTCTCCAGCTTCATTTAATTCCAAGCCTTCAATGTTTATTTTTCCTTGATTATCTACTGTATAAGTTTGTTTTGAATTATCTGGTAATGTTATTTCAAATTGTGCTCCTTGTAATTTCTTAGCTGTTTCTTCTCCTTTTCTGCCATCTAATTTTACTAATTCTAACTCATATTGTCCTTGTATTATTTCTACTACTAATTTTTCAAAGTCATCATCATCTTGTTGTCCTGGTATATATTCTTTATTTTGTTCTATTTCATCATCTTTGTAAGTTGGAAAACCATCATTGTCTGGTAATTTATCATCTTTTATTTTATCATCATCTTTTGAGTTTTCTTGAGTTAAGCTATTTGCTGTTGAGTCTCTATCTACTGCATTTAGTCCTTCTGAATCTTCATATTCTGTGATTTCTGCTATATTTGTTATCTTCTTATCAGATACTGCTGTGCTTCTTACCTTACATCTAATTTTTACATCTATATAATCCAATGTTCCTGTATCTAAATATGCTTTTAATTTTACTTTATCTTCTCCATTACGTTCTGAATATACTTCACTGCTCTTACCGTTTTCTTTAGATGTAATTGTTGTTTTTACTGTTCTGTCATCTCCATCTAAAGACCATCCATATTTAACATTTAATGGATCACTTGGTAAAAATTCTAAGAATTCTGGTAAATGGTCTGTTATTTCGTTCACATATCCATCTATTCCACCTTCATTGTATACTCTAATTGTATATGTTACGATGTCACCTATATGTACTTTTATTGGTTGTTTTGTATGATTATATGTTGCTGTAGTTTCTCCATTTTTATTTAATTTACTTACATCTACATCTGGCTCTCTTGTATATTTATTGCTTTGTCCATATGGCTTGCTAGAATCTTCAGTTAATTCTGTATCATTTAATGCTGTTATAAATTTTCTTAAAGATAGGTCAAATTGATAGTTTTTAATTTCAAGTGAAATTTTATTTTCACTAAAGCTTGCACTTAATTTTGTTTTTCCTACTGTGATATCTACTGGGCTAGCAGTTAATGCTTGCTCTCCAATTTTTACACTTTTTACAATATATGCGTTGTTTTCTACATCTGTTGTTACAGTTATTACGATATTTTCTCCACCAAAGCTATAATGTGATGGTGCAGATTTTTCTTTTATTGTTATTGTTTTTGTGCCTGCTCCGGTAATTTTTAAATTATTAAGTGTTATTTTTCCTTCTGCAGTTGTAGTTTCTGTTTGCATATTTTGGTCTTGTACTGTTATTTCAAATTGTGCTCCCTGTATAACATTTTGAGTTACTCCATCTTTCTTTATTAATTCTAAGCTATATTCATTTTCTTCTGGAGTATGTTGTGCTTCTATTTCATCACTCATTGATCTTGTATGTACTTCAGGGATTACAACTGGTTGATATACATTTTGCCCCTGTACTGCCCAGAAAGTTAAATCTCTATATGTATATGTTCCTGAAAAACTAAATTTAATTTTACTTACATCTGTTGTTTTTGGTACTGAAATGTAAAAGTCCTGTCCAATTGGAGCTGTATTATATGTTGTAGTTCCATCTTGATTTACATATTTGAAACCTGAAACATTATTGCCCTTTCCATCTGTTACTTTAAATTCTGCTGTATATGTATCATCTCTTTGTTTTTTTATTCTATATGGTCCTACTATTATTTTATCACTTGTGAAATTGAATCCAACAGTGGTATCTTCAATGTCTAGCACTGGTGTATTGCCACTTACTATTTTATAAGTCCTAGCTGCCTCTTCTGCACCTTTAGTTAAATAAGTAAACAACGCTCCACAAGCTTCTTCTCTTTCCCATCCATCATCCTCTAAATCTCCTAAGGCTTCATATCGTCCTACTTGTGATCCAGTTACTTGGGCTACATATAGTTGAAGAGTTTCTACATGATAATTACTATCTCCACTATTTGTAAAATACCATATTGCTGCTTGTTGAACTGCATCTATATCCTCATCATAGTACTGTATAGCCCATACATCCCTACCTTCTCCATAATCACTTTCATCTTCATATTCTTGTGCAGCAGTTAGCAATGCCTGTTTATTTTGCCTTGCCCTCTGTTGTTCGTCAGAACTTGCTCCATTTTTGGCAGGTATATAACATTGGTCCAATATCCACAATAAGGCTTTATAATTTGTATCACTTAATGTTTCTGTTCTATATGCCTGTGTTATACTACTTGGATCTTTTAGGTCAAAATACTCATTATAATTTTGGGCACTTGGAGTTCCTGAGTTCATATCAGCTACTCCAAATCCTTGACCAGCTTTTAAACAATATATAGTTTGACCTATATCACTTCTCGTATTATATATTTGCCAGATATATTTTCCTGTATTTCCTAACCTATAACTATAGTTATTACTTCTTTTTTGCCTTATCATTAGATTTAAAGGATCTGCTGATTGTGTTGCTTTTACACTGTCCATCATTCCTAAACTAATACATAATACAAACGTAAAAATTAAAATTAAAAAACCTTTTCTTTTGAACATTTTTTTACCTCTTATTGTTTTCTTTCTTATATTTATTCTTATATTTATTTTACTTTTCTAAAAAAACAGTGTCAATATCAGTATTTTACAGTATTCTCATATTTTTCCTTCCCCATTTTTTATAGCTTACGGATATATTTATCTTTTTTTATTAGTCTGATTGTTAAGTATTTATTACTTTTATATTACATTTTGTAATTTTAATAATATTTCCATTACGGAAGCACATAAAAAGAATATCGTAAAAGCTTTTTAGGCTATTACGATATTCTTTTTTTAATTTTATTTGTATATTTTATTCTTCTATAACAAACCTTTTAATTAGAATAACTCCTCCTAATACCATACTTACTGTTATTAATGCTAATACTACATATGTTGGCTCTGAACCTGTTTTTACTGATAATACTACTGGTGCATCATCTATATCGTCTTCTGGTCTCCTGTTATTTCCTGGTTTTGAATCGATATCTGGTGAGCCATATTCATTCTCGTCTTTGTATATTTCTGCCCAGTTTACTTTCTCTCCCATGTTCTCTTTATTATTTACCCATGTTAGTATGATTTCTACTGTTGCACTTTCTCCTGGTTGTAATAATTTATCTTTTAATTGGTCTGTTAATACTTTTCCGCCTTCTTCTCTCCATTTTGGATTGTCTGCTTTATTAAATTTCAAGCCATTTGGTATGTAGTCTATTATCTCTTTTGCATATCCTGCTATTTCTCCTTCATTTGTTACTTTTATAATGAATTTGAATTTTACTGTTGTTTTACTCATTTGACTTGCTTTTAATTCTACTTTTGCTGGTGGCTCTGGATTTTCATTTCCTGTATGTCCTGTTTTATTTACTGTTGTTTTTCCGTTATATGTTACTATTGATTCACTTACCCATTTCTTTAATGCTAAGTCAAAGTATTTTACTTTTACACTTTCTTTATCTATATCGTCTTCATCTTCTTTGTCATTATCTGGTTTTGAATCTACATCTTCTACTGGATTTCCTTCTTCATCACTATCATCCGTGATTTCTGCTGTGTTTATTATTATTCTGTCAGATGTATTTGGCTCTGTTACTTTAAATGCTATTTTTATATCTCTATAATCTGGCATTGTCATTGTTTCTGGGTTAAATGCTGATAATAAGTTTGCTCCTTCTTCTTCCTCTTGCTCTTTTGATAAGTAGTCTGTTTCTATATATTGTGCTTTTTCTACCTGCGTTACTTCATTTCCTTCTCCGTCATACATCTTCCAACGATATTCTTTGTTTATTTCATTGTCTGGTAAGTATTCTAGTCCATCTGGTAAATCATCTTTTACTTTTTGTGCATATCCAGCTATATTTCCTTCATTAAATATTCTTAATGTATATGTTACTATGTTTCCATTTGCAACTTCTACTGGATCTTTTGGATGTACATATTTGTATTTTGTATCACTTACTTTTGTAAATACTGGTGCTCTATTTGTTATTTCCTCATCATTTACTCCTGTAATGAATTTTCTTAATGCTAAGTCAAATCTTTCTACTACTAATTTTTCAAAGTCATCATCATCTTGTTGTCCTGGAATATATTTATCTCCATTTTCGATTTCTGGTTGTTTGTAATCTGGTAGTTCTTCGTCTGTAGGTAAGTTAACATTATCTTCTTGTGAATCTCTATCAGGTACTTTTTCACCATCATCGTCTGTATAGTCTGTAATGTCTGCAATGTTTGTTATTTTTTCAGATAGACTAATATTATTTTTTACTTTACATTTAACTTGTACACCTATGTAATCTAATTTTTGACCATCAAATGCTTTTAATAATACTTTATCTTCGCCTTCTACTCTATCTTTGTAGATTTCATCTCTACTTGCTGACTTTTCTGTATTTGGTGATGTGATGTCTGTTGATATTGTTCTTCCATCTTCTGATACTGTCCATCCGTATTTTGCATTAAATTCATCATCTACTATGAATTCTAATTGCTCTGGTAAATGATCTGTGATTTCTGTAACATATCCATCTATTTCACCTTCATTATATGCACGAATTGTATAAGTTACTATACTTCCATTAGAAATACCTACTGGATCTTTTGGATGATTATATGTTGCTGTTGTAGCATTTCCGCTTGCTAAGTCTGTTACATCTACTTGTGGTGCTCTATCATATTTTTTAGTAACATCTCCTGTTGTTACTTCAGATATGAATTTTCTTAATGATAGGTCAAAGTATTTTCCTGGTATTACTAATTTTTCAAAGTCATCATCATCTTCTTGTCCAGGAATGTATTTGTCTCCTTTATTTATTTCTGGGTCTTTATATCCTGGTAAATTTGGATCTGTTGGTAATTCTACATTGTTGCTATCTGAATCTCTGTCTGAATCTGTTTTATTGTTTTCGTCTACATAGCTTGTGATATCTGCAATGTTAGTAATTTTTGTATCTTCTTTTGCTGATTCTTTTACTTTACATTTAATTTGTACATCTATGTAGTCTAAATCACTTTCACCATCAAAAGCTTCTAATATTAATTTATCTGTTCCTGTTTTGCGTCCTTCATATACAGTTGAAGCATTTGGATTTGTTGGTGATGTAATTGTTGTTTTTACTGTTCTACCATCTTCTGATACACTCCAACCATATTGAATATTTAGTGCATCTGTTGGTAAGTATTCTAAGTATTCTGGTAAATGATCTGTTATTTCATTTACATATCCTTTAAGTGTTCCTTCATTATATACTCTAATTGTATATATAACTTCATTTCCAACTTCAACCTCTACTGGTGTTTTTGGATGATTGTATGTTGCTGTAGTAGATTTTCCACTTGCTAAATCTGTTATATCTACTTGTGGTTCTCTTAAATATTTACCACTTTCATCTTTTAAGTCTTTTCCATTTACATTGGCAATGAATTTTCTTAATGCTAGATCAAAGTGTTGTCCTGGTAGTACTAGATCTTCAAAGTCATCATCATCTTCTTGACTTTTATCTTTATATTTTTCTTGGTCTACATTGTCAGGTGTAGAATCTTGATCATCTACTGGATTTCTGTCTTTATCACTGTCTTCTGTGATTTCAGCAATATTTTTTAATGATTGATTTTTTTCTGAAGCAGTTGCTGTTACTTCACATTCAATTTGTAAATCTTCGTAATCAAGAGTTTTTCCATCAAATGCATTTAATAATCTATCATGTAAATGTGTTGTTACTATTGTTTTTCCATCTTTTGATGGATTGCTCCATCCATATTGTGCATTGATTGGGCTATCTTCTACAAATTTTAATCCATTTGGTAAGTAATCTGTAACTTCTTCTGCATATCCTGGTATATTTCCTTCATTATATACTCTAATAATATAGATTACTCTATCTCCTGTTTTTACTGATAAAGCATTTTTAGGATGCACTTTTTCAGCTGTTGTCTTATTTCCACCTGCTAATTGTTCCAATTCTTCGTTAGATATTTGTGGTTCTCTTAAGTATTTTCCATTTTCATCTACAACAGGTTCTCCTGCAATACTAATAGTGAATTTTCTTAATGCTAAATCGAAGAATTGTCCTCCTACTAATAATTTTTCAAAGTCATCATCGTCTTGTTGTCCTGGAATATATTTATCTCCTCTATTGATTTGCGTGTCTTTATATCCTGGTAATTCTTGGTCTGTAGGTAAGTTGTCATCTTTTATATTGTCTGTATCTTTTGAATTGTCGTTTGTTAAGCTATCTTCTGTTGAATCTCTATCTAATATTGCTTTGTCATTTGCATCTGTAAATTTTGTAATTTCTGCAATATTTGTTATTTTTTGATCATTTTTAGCTGTATCTTTTACTTTACATTTAATTTGTACATCTATATAATCTAAACTATTTCCACCATCATATGCTTTTAATATTAGTTTGTCTGCATCTTGTTTACGTGTTGCATATACTGTTGAACTGTTTGCATTTCCTTTTGAAGTTATTGTTGTTTTTATTGTTCTATCATTTGATACTGTCCATCCATATTTAGTATTTAGTTCATCCCCTGGTATAAATTCTAAGAATTCAGGTAGACGATCTGTTATTTCAGTAACATATCCATCAATTCCACCTTCATTATATACTCTAATTGTATATGTAACTATATCTCCTATTTCTACTCTGATTGGTGTTTTTGGATGATTATATGTTGCTGTTTTTGCAGTTCCTGCTTTTAGGGCTGTTACATCAACTTGTGGTTCTCTTAAATATCTTCCACTTGAGTCTTTTAATTCTTTTGTGTTAACACTTGTAATAAATTTTCTTAGTGATAGGTCAAATTCGTCTCCTACTAATAATTTTTCAAAATCATCATCATCTTCTTGTCCTGGGATATAAGGTTCTCCACTCTCGATTTCAGTATCTTTATATTGTGGTAATGTTGTTTCTGTTTGTGGGTCTACATTTTTTGCATCTGAATCACGGTCAGAATCTGTTTGATTTTTCTCATCAATATATGCTGTAATGTCTGCAATATTTGTTATTTTCAAATCTTTTACTGCAGTAGATTTTACTCTACATTTAATTTGTACATCTATGTAATCTAATGTTTGTCTACCTTCAAATGCTTCTAATACTAATTTGTCTGCACCTTCTTTACGTTCATCATATATGTTTGTGCTACTATCTTTCTTAGTAATTGATGTTTTTACTGTTTTTCCATCTGATTGTAATTCCCAACCATATTTAGTATTTAGTTCATCTCCTTGTATAAATTCTAAATATTGTGGTAAATGGTCTGTAATTTCATTAACATATCCATTTAATTGACCTTCATTATATACTCTAATTGTATATACAACTTCATCTCCTATTTTTACTTTTATTGGAGTTTTTGGGTGATTATATGTTGCTGTTGTTTCTGATCTATCTTTTAATTTTGTTACATCAACTTGTGGTTCTCTTGTATATCTTCCATTTTCTTTTAAATCTGTTCCATTTATCTGTGTAATGAATTTTCTTAATGCTAAGTCAAATTCTTTATTTCCTGCTGTGATAGAATCATCCATTGGTTTTTCTTTTCTTTCAGGTATTACTACTGGTTGGAAGTTTGTGTTTGGATTATCAACTCCCCAATAGTTAAGTTCTGTTGTGTAATAATTTCCTGAAATTTTGAATGTTATTGTACTTGAATCTGTTGTTTTTGGAATTGAAATGTAAAATTCTTGGTCTACTGGTCTACTCATAGCTGAACTACCATTTGCATCTACATATTGAACATCATTAATTTCTGTTCCATTAGCATCTTCAAAATAATATGCTACAGTATAATCCATATCTCTTAATTTTTTTACTTTATATGGACCTATTATTATTCTATCTCCTGAAACTTTGAATTGTATATCTGTTTTTTCAATTTGTAATGCTGGAGTATCACTACTTACCATTTGATAATTTGGCGCTTCTTTCTTAGCTGTTTCTATAAGGTATTCATATAAAGCTTGGTATGCCTCTTCTCTATCTTCTCCATCCGTTTCATCAACATCAGATATTGGTCTAAAGTTACTTGCGGTATTAGGTGTTGAATTTATATAAAGCATAGGCTCTTCAACGTGATAATCATTATTTCCTCTGTTTGTGAAATACCATATTGCTACTTGCTGAATTGCATCTATGTCTTGTAAGTAATAATTTAAGATTTGTACGTCTCTTTGTAGCCCTTCATTCTCTTCATACTCTGTT
Organism: uncultured Clostridia bacterium; assembly: GCA_947623595.1. GTDB lineage: Bacteria > Bacillota > Clostridia > TANB77 > CAG-508 > CAG-273. The sequence goes on from CANQHC010000013.1 coordinate 27,753, forward strand.
ACTTCAGATAATAATCTGTTTAAACTTGAACTTGCTGCAATTCTTTCAGAATCATCTTTAGGTGGTATATAGAAGTGATCTAATAACCATAAGATAGCTTTATAATCATCACTGTTTGTAGCTGGCAAAACTCTTTGATATTCAGTTGGAATAGAAGATGGATCTTTCATATCAAAATATACCGTATATGGTGTTTCTTGTGGTGTTCCAACTTCCATATCTGAACTACCAAAACCAGGTCCTGCTTTTAAACAATATATGGTTTTCTTTAAATCATCCCTGTCATAGATTTTCCAAATATTCTTTCTGCTTTGTAATTGGTATCCATAACCTGAATCTCTTAATTGTTTAATGTTTAAATGTAAAGGATTTGCTGCTCGAACTGCCTTTACATTGCCTGCTGTGCTTAAGCTCATCCATAATAAAAATATTAGAACTATTACTGATATACCTCTTCTTAATTTCATGATTTTTATTCCTTCCTTTTCATCATATTTTTATTTATAACTTATTTTACTTATCTTTAGAAAACGTGTCAATATTAGTATTTTGCTAATTTTTTTTACCTTTACGGACAGTACTGTTTTATTATACTTACTTAATATTAAATATAATTTACAGTTTTGTTATTTTTATCTTTTATATATTTTCCCTTACGGAAATACACAAAATAACATTTAAAACCAAGTCCTATCTCTTATTATAATACATTTCCATCACTTTTTCAAGCATTTGAGCCATAATATATTTCTTTTTTCCTTGTCACCGTAGGTTTTCAGAGTTCAATATACATAAAAGTATTTATTGTCACCTTATATTTATTCTTTTATATCAAAAAAAAGATGCCTTAAGACATCCTTTTTCTTAAATAATTAATATGCTTGTATCCATAGATGTATTTCTATCTTTCCCAACAATAACCTTGCCATTCATAAAATCATTAAATATTTTGTCTGAAATACTACTATTTTCTAAGTTTTCCTTATTTGCATTTTCTGTAATGTCTTCAAAATTTTCAGATGCCTTTTGTCTAAAGGAATATTTTTTATATATAAAAGCCATTATTCCAAAAGTTCTTATTTGTTAATATTTGTAAAAAATGTTAATGTAGTTTTTATGAAGAATTAATGTAGTTTTTTAAAGTAATTTTTATCATTTTTCATTAACAAATATTTTATTAAAAATTGTTTTTACAAATTCATTATCATTCATTTTATTTTCTAAATACTTGTTGAAATTATCTTCATTTATCTCATTACTTTTTATATCATTATAATTAGGATATAAGTTTTCAATTTGTTTTCTATTTACTTTGTATGAATTACCACTAAAATTAAAAGTAATATCTTGAACATTATCAATTAAAGAAAATATAGATACAGTATTATATAATAAACATTTTTCTAAATATTGATTTTCATTTATATACCAGTCTGTAATATGATAATCAATAGTTAATCCTAAATTTTCTGAATCTATTTCAAACACATATCCATACTCTGAAAGAGGCAAACTATCTATTAAATGGCTATCATTACTATTATTTCCTACATATTGATTTTTAAATTTTATAATGTTGTCAATTCCTGATTTATCTCTGTCAAATGGAGTTACAGGAACAGTATCTTCTGTATATATTTTCTTTGTATCAACTATATAATATTCATTTTTTGTATTTCTATTTATTCTATAAACATTACAAAGTGGTGCTTTATAAATAATCATATTTTCTGTTGTTTTTATTAAATAAGAAAATCTTGGTGCTACATTGTTTAATCTCACATTTGCATAGTCCATTCCTATTAATAATATTAGACCTAACATAAAATATACCAAATTTAGAAATAATCTTTTTACATATGATTTCTTCCTATTAATTTTAGAAAAGCCAATTAAAGATACAATCAGTCCAATTATAGAATAAATTGAACCCCAACTGCTTTCTGATGGAAATATAGTAAATGCTATAAAAGTAAGTCCAAAGCCAAAGAACATTAGCATTTCTGCAATTAACTTATTTTTCTCACATACTTTCTTATTTGTATAATCTATTGTACTGATGATATTTTCTTCTAATTTTTCTTGATAATGCTCTTTATCTACTTTTTCTCCACTAATTAAATCATTTAGTGTTACACCTAATTCTTCACTTAAAGGTTTAAGCAAAGAAATATCTGGCATATAATTTCCATTTTCCCATCTCGAAATTGTTTTTGATGTTACTCCTAACTTTTCTGCTAAGCTCTCTTGTGTTAATTTTTTTTCTTTTCTTTTTTCTGCTATAAATTTTCCAATTTTAATAATATCCATAATTTTTTACTCCTTCCATTTAAAGAATAGCAAAAAAACCTAAAAATTAACACCCCACAAATAGCGAATTGATATTACTTTTAACTAGACACAAATAGAGAGTGGATGTTTAATAGTACTTTTGGATAAGTTGAGGAATCAAAGGCAATACTCACATCTGCTTTTATCTCATTTTCTATGTTCAATAATGTACTACATTTTTTACAAATTTCAAGCGAACAAAACGTTACCAAACGTTATTACTTCAGCTATTAAAAAAGTCGTAAAAGCATTGATATATCAACGCTTTTACGGCTTTTTCTTTGGAGGCGAGTATCGGAATCGAACCGATGATCAGAGTTTTGCAGACTCGTGCCTTACCGCTTGGCTAACTCGCCGTTTAAATAATCAACAATATTACCGCATACTGAATCTGTAACTCGCTTTGCTCGAACAGCTTCAGCAGCTTGGCTAACTCGCCGTTTGTAAAAAAAATGGAGCGGAAAACGGGGCTCAAACCCGCGACCTCTGCCTTGGCAAGGCAGCGCTCTATCAACTGAGCTATTTCCGCAGATGCCTTATATCAATAAAGCATAATAATCATAGCAAATTTTTTGTAAAAAGTCAAGGTACAAGCTGTAAAAATTCTATAAAATAGTCAGAAACATCTTTTTTTGGTATATTATTTTCTGATGTAATTTCAAGTGTAGTAATTGTTTTGCCATCTATTTTTACTTTTGCATTTCCTATTATTTGATTTTGATATACTGGTGCCTCTAAATAATATAATGAATTTATCTCGATTGAAATTTTTTCTTTTTTGTTTTTTGGTATTGCAATTTCAGGATATATAAGTTTATCTATTTTTAAGTATACCTGATTTGTTTTTCCTTTATTAATATATATGCGTTTTTCATTTAATTGTTTCCATTTTTCAAATTGTTCTTGTATTATTTTTTCTAAATTTACTACTTCATAGTTTTTATATGCATACTCTATTAATTTTATACTATCTGCTGTTCTTATTTTCTTTGTATCGGCACCTAACACCACTGTAATTATATCTAAATCTCCTCTTTTGCATGAAGTTACTAAACACCTCCCTGCCCCGTTTGTAAAGCCTGTTTTTACACCATATACTCCATTTAGATTTCCTAATAATTCATTAGTATTTGTAATTATCCTTGATTGACCATTGATAGTAATGTTATAAGTTTTGCTACTTACTATTTCCTTAAATTTTGGAATTTGCAAAGCATAATCTGCCATACATGCAAGCTCATAAGCTGTTGTATAATGTTCCTTTTGGTCTAACCCATGTGGTGTTACAAAATGACTATTTACACAACCTAATTCTTGTGCCTTTTGGTTCATCATTTTACTAAATCCTTCTATGCTTCCCCCGACGTGAGTTGCTAATGCTACTGCTGAGTCATTTCCTGATTTGAGCATTAAACCATATAATAAGTCGTGTACTGTAATTTTATCGTTTACCTTTAACCCAAGCCTTGATCCACCTGTTCCTGCTGATTTTTTATCTATCACTACTACATCTTTTAAATTTGCATTTTCTAATACAACAATTGCTGTTAAAATTTTGGTTGTACTTGCCATTGGTACTTGTTTTTTTCCGTTCTTTTCGTATAGAATAGTTTTAGATTTTCTGTCAAATATGAGACCTATTCTAGCATTTAATTTTAATTCATCTTCTATTTGATTAACTGTTTGTATGGTTTCATTTTGAATTGCATTTACATCTACTACTTCATTATCTTCTAAATTAGCATATACTAGCATTGGATAAGTTGTAAAAAATATTGTGAGCACAATAATACACAATTTTTTTCTCATAAAAAAATCACCTTTTAAATTATATTTTATTAGGTGATTTTTTATTCATATTTATTAATTTTAATGCCCTCTATACATTCTTCTTTCCCATGCATCTTCTCCTGGTGTTCTTCCTTCATAACTATTGTCTATTTCTTCTCGTTCTCCATAATCTACAGTATTTTTTTCTACTTCCTTTGTTCTTTCATTTATTTGTTCGTTTACTTTATCTTTGGCTCGTTCTAATATTTGTTCATTTACTTTATCTTTTGCTTGTTCTAAGGTTAAATCCTCTCCTAGCATATAATTATATATTTGAACTGCATCATCTCTTTCATATCCTTCTTCTTGTAAATTGCTTATTATTTCTTCTGCATGTTTTTGCATATAAATTTCATCATATTGAATTCCGTCATTAGTTGCATTTTCATTTTTTTCAAGTTGTTTATAAGCATTTGTCTGTTCATCTGGATCTGCTCTTCTGCTTTTTATCGAAGTTCTTTCATTTAATTCGTGTGAATTATAAGACCTGCCCTTTACTTCTATATCATGTGCTAGCCATTCTCCATTTTTTCCTTGTCTTGATTCTTCAATATCTAAGTAACCATAGCTATCTATTTTTATATTAATTCTTATATCTACAATATCTTTATCTATGTTATTTAATCCTTTAGTTTTTAATACTTGATAAGGTACTTCCCTTACAACAGGGTTTCCATCACTGCCCATACTAATTGTTTCTTCTCTAGAGAGTGTTGGTTCAAAAAATTTTGATGGTTGTGACATTCCATTTTCATCAATATACTCTGCTTTTACAATTCCATCTTTGTCTCTGAAGAAATATAAATTTTTTTCTAGGTTTGGATGATCTTTATAGAAATTGCTGTTTTCTTTTATAAACAATACGTCATTTGATTTTATTCCTTTTTTCTTAGCAATTTCTTCTCTTTCCTTTTCTTCTGGAGTTAGTTCTTTATTTTCTTCTTGCTCTTCTTCCCTTTCTTCTTCAATTACTTCTTTTTGCTCTCTTTCTTTACTTTTTTCTTTTCCTCTTGTATCTGAACGTTCTCTTTCTTCTCTAAATCTTTCTCTTTCTTCTTTAGTAAATACAATATCTTCTTCACTTAATTCTTGTGGAAAATTAAATTCTACATCATCTAAATCTAAAGTTCTAAAATACTCCTTGTATGTTTCAATTAATTTTTCAATATAATCCGATGTGAATTTCATTTTTCCTGTAGTATCTACTGTTGCAATTAAAGAATTAGTATCTTCTGAATATAAGTTATATGTAGTAGTATCGTCTTCAGAATTTTTTATTGTTGCTACAATTACATTTTGTTCTTGTATTCCTACACCTCTAAAGCTAATCTCTTTATAGTAATTTACATTTTCAACGCTTAATTCTTTGATACTTGAATTTTGTTCAATTGAATCAGCTATAGTAAGTATCTTTTGCCTTATTTCTTCTTCCCTTTCTTTTACCATTTTATTTCCTCCTTTTTGGTTTCATAGTAAAGTTATAAAATTTTCTACAGCATTAAATTTTATTTGCAATTTATATTAGTTACTCATCTTATAATTTTCTACTCTACACTAAATGACATTACAAAATCTGTGCCCTCTTTTAATTGCATTACAAATGTTTTAGTTTTTTCTTGTGCTGATAAACTTACTCCGCTTCTTACAGAATATGTGCACACATATACATCCTCTTGTTTTTTTATCTGCACCATATTAGCTATGTTATTATCCCAAAAATTATTTTTAATATATTCAGCAAATTCATCAATTGTAGGGAAATTATTATTTTTAAAAGTTTCATCTAATAGCTTGTAAGCACTATTATATTCTTTTTCATTTAACATTCTAAAGAAAATAGAAATATTTTGATTTACTTTTTCTTCATCCTTAAATTTATTGTATTGTTGTATATATTCTTCAGTTTGTATTGTATATTCATCTAATAAAATTGTATAATTTCCTACTGATTTTTCTTTAATAATAAAGAAATAATTATTTGAATCAATACAAGAATATTCTGTATAATCTGCTTTTCTACTAGCACTAAATTCTCTTAATGTTGCATTATATATTTTGTCAATATTATTTGAAACATAATTTTTAAAGTTTTCTATATTTCCAAATTTTTTATTTCTATATTCTTCGTCTAAGAGATTATATGCTTTATTAATATCCTTTTCAGCGGTTTGGCAAAATTTCTTCAAATATTTCTCTAACATCTTTCCGTTTGATACATTCACAGTATCAAAATGATTGAATTCATTACCTGTAATAGATTCATTCCTTACTCTTTGAATTTCTCCTCTAATGATTTGGCTAAAAGATTCTGCATCTAATATTTCTATTAAGTATGTACTATTTGAGTTATCTGTATATAAAGCTAAATATAAACCATTTTTAGAAGAAATATAATAGTTACTAATCATATAGCTATTTTTATTATAAACTTTATCAATAGAAAAATTTCTATAATTTTCTATCTGGACTTGTGTTTTTTCAAGAATACTATCTAATGCATTTTGATTTTTCTCTCTTATATATTTAGTAAAATTAGCTATAATATTTTGTATGGTATAAAGTGAATTATTATTATTTAAAAGAGAAAGTGCTTGTGTTTCTTCTTCTGCTAAATCTATTTGTACTTTATTATCTTTGTTTGTTTTATTTATTTGAAACAGCATAATTATTGCAATAATTAAAATAATTATGATGATAGTAACTATAATAATCTTTTTTTTCATATTGAACCTCCATGTATCTATCATAGTAATATGATTTTTTATGATACTAGCTTAAAATAATGTTGTAATTCATTGCACTTACTTCATTAAATATATAATAGTTTCCAAATTGATCAAAACAAGTATATTGAGTATATTCTGGGTTTGTATTATCTACTTGATAATCTTCTACTCTAATTTGATTTATTATTTCTTTATTTTCTTCAACATATTTTTTAAATTCTTGTAAATTTGAAAAATTCTCTTTTCTGTATTGTTCATCCAATCTTTGATAAATATATTCTGGATGTACCAAAATTAATCTTTTATAAGTATTTATATATTCTGCTACAATATCTTCGTCCGTTGTTACTGCATACTTAAATTGATTATTATCATTTGCTTCTATTGATGTTATATTATTGTTTATATTAATTTCTTCAATATCTTTTATATTTTCTAATGGTTGTATTGAAAAAGTTAAATTTGTTTTATCTATTTGTACAATTAAATATATATCTTGAACTATTGAATAGTCTTGTATTGATTGTAATAATGCATGTACTGCAAGACTTTCTACTTGTTGTGAATTTTCTTCTTGATTTTGTTTTAAGTTGTTCATTTCTATTATTGTTAAAAGTACACTTTTTTCTACTTCTTTTACTTTTTCTAATACATTTTCTTCTGTTATATTGTTGTTTTCAATATATTGTTTATCTAGAACTTGATATATTTTTTCTTTACTTCTATTTCCATTTTCATCATAATTACTTGCATTAGTTTTGGTTAATAAGTCTACATATTGTTGAACACATACTTTTGCTCCATTATATTCTTGTTTTGTTATGTGTGCTTCTTTATTTCTTTTTACGAAATAATCTCCGTCCTCTTCATACATTTGTTCATATTCTTCTTCTGACATTTCATTTGGAACAAAATTCTCTATTCCTTCACGGCTTCCTTCTCCAGGTTTATTAATATTCATTATTATTAGTAATAACGCTAATAAAATAATACATACCGTTAAAACTAAAGCTAACATTACTTTTATATCTTTTGATTTCACTATTTTATCTCCTCTTCATAATATTATTATCCAATTATTCTAAATGCATAGCATTTACGTTTTATTAAATCGTCTACTGTTCTTGGTTTTCCGTTAAATCCCCAGTCTACTGCTTCAGGGAAACCTTTTGTTACTACATTATTACCATTTTTTGAATATACAACAACAACGTGATCTGATGTACCAAACTGCAATATGTCTCCAGCTTGTAATTGGTTCATATCTGTAATTTTTTCAAATTTAAGATTTGTATACGTTTCAAGTTGATTTTGTGCTGCTGTTTGATTCATACATGTAGCATATATTCTATGACGAGTTTCCTTGCAGAATCCTGCTTCATAAAGACATTCTTGTAAGAAAGATGAACATGATAGATATCTTTTTCCACTTTGTGCAATTGGGAATGTATAGTGCCCACTTTCTGCCGGTACATAAGTAAATCCATTTTGAATTACATATCTTGTAACTGTGTCTACTGTTTTTAAGAATTTTGTTATCTTTCCTGCTTCTAAATCCTTGAATTTTTTGTAAATATTTTTTGCAGAATTTGTTAGAGCTTCTTGGTTTGCTATTCCTCTTCCATCAAAACAATCTTGGAATATTATAGCCGCTTCTGCTTCATCTGTTGAACTTTTTAATGTTTCTAGAGTATTACCATCTTTAGGTATGAAATTTAGTTTTGCAAAACCATCTGCTCCTCCTTCAGGTTTTAATTCTCCCATTAAAAATTGTATTTGAATATTTTCATCATCCCATGTTTTACCTTTTGATTTTGCATATGCTTCTAGCCTTGACCTTCTATCAGATGTTTCTGTATCTGACCATAAGCATAATCCAACTCCTTCTTCTGATTTTATCTTCTTTTTAGCTGTTGATGAAAAATTAGATCTTTGTTTGATATTTGCCATTATTCCTGCTGCTGCCTGCTTTGAAAATCCCATCTCTGTTAATGAAAACCATACTTTTTCTTCTACAGTATTTCCATATAGACCTGTTTCTGAACTTCCTCCTACTGAAATACCCATAGCATTATAGATTTTGGTCATCTCACTTACAACTGCTTGTCCCCATAAGTCACTACAATATGATGTTGCTATTTCTCTTACTGTGTATTTACCTGCTCTAAAATAATATATATCATTTGCAATTAAATCTCCAAAGTCTTGAGTTGCTACTGCAAAGCTTGGATATGCTCTCCAATGTCTACCATCTCCTGATACATATGAATTTCCATTGTAAGAACCTGTTATACTTATCCAGTTATATGTACTTGGTGAAATAGCTGCCCAGTTGGTACCTCCTGATGACTCAATAATTGTTACTGCAACTGCAAACACTGCATTTACATGGTAAGTATCTTGCATTGTTAAAAAGGCTTCCACATTATTAACTAAATTAGTTCTTGCTTGCCCTGAATAGCATTGTTCTATACCTTTTCTTAAAGTTTCTTTATCTGTAATTAATTGGCTAGCATCCATCATTGCTGTATTAACTACTAAGTCGTCTCCATATATGCTTACCATTCTACTTGCAAAAATACTTAATAAATCTTCAAATTCAATATCTCCATATTTATTACTTTGAGTATATTTATTCATTACATATCTCATGAAATTTTCTAAATTACTTGTATTAGGGTCTTGAGCTAATAATTTGAAAAACCATTCTGCTCCACTTCTTAGATTAGGACCTGCCGTTACTTCTCTTGTGCTATTTGGTAATGTAAATGGTTTATCTAATAAATCTACAAAACTTGTATAGCTTGGGTCTGCATCTGGCTTTTCTCCTGCCTTATATTTATAATCAGCTGCACTTGTTAATGTATAAGTTGATGATGAAAAAGTACTTGACATAGTTAAAACTTGATTTACTTTTACAGAGTCTACGTCTTGGCTTTTTTCTTCATCTTCTATTGCTGGAACTCCATCTTGTCCACTTACAGTTACTGTTGTTTGTGCTTGACCATCTTTTCTCTGGTATGTCATACTTTGCTCTATTTGCCATGTGTTTACATATGTTACTGCTAAAGTACCAGTAATTGTTACAGTTTTTGTAGTTTTTTCTTCTTTATGTCGTTGATATGGATCTTCTTTTACAAATCGATATCCTACATTACCTCTATTTCCTAATTCTACATCTTCTCTTAGTAATAAATCATATTCAAGGGTTTCTGTTGTTTCTTCAGTTGTTGTATTTTCTAATATAGTTAAGTTTATTACTGTATCTTTTTTAATTAAATTTACAACTTCTTCTAGGAATTTTGGACTTTGTACTATTTCTCCTAGATATATAAAGAATTGTGCTGGTGTACTATATTGTGAAATTAAGTTTTTGTATGGTTGTGGTGGAGCTTTATCAAAACTTTTTGTTAATTTTCCGTCTACTGTAGTTTCTTTCTTATTTGCAACTATAATTTCACTTGCATCATTTAAAGTAAAAAATTGTAAAATATATTCATCACCTGTGCTATTTGCGGATTCTAATTTACTGTCAAAATCTTCTGGAGATGTGTATTTTAATTCTGTAGCTTCTACAGAAGTTGCCTTGTCTGCACCTGCTCTATATAAGTGAACACCACCATCTACCCCCGGTCTATTAATTTCTTGAGTCATAAGTTGTGCTTCTAAAAACATTCTTACATATTTTATATTTGCCTTTTTTATTTCTTCCTGCCTATCCGGTGCTGAATAATCTATATCTCCTGCTAATTTTAGATTTTCAAATCTGACTCCTGTACTTTCTTCTACCTGCTTTATAAATTCTTCGACAGCTTCATCCGTTATTTCTATTTCTCCTGCTTCATTTGTTACTGATTCCATAAAGTTTTGCCATAAATCAGAGATTGTTTGACCTACTTCTGAAAATATACTAAACAAACTTCCAGACACTACCAAAATAATTACTATTAAAAGAATCCAGGGTAAAGCATGCAAGAGAATTTTTACTCCTATCCTCTTTGCTTGTGTTTTTCCTAGTTGCTTTGCTTTATTAGCTAAATCATTTTCTTGACCTGTTTGTTTGCTATTTTCTTGTTCATTATTATTTTCTCCCATTTTTGCACCTCTTTTTGTTTATCCAATATTTTAATTAAGCCAATTATTTTTTATTTAAACTTTACACTTCAAATGACATTACGAAGTCTCTTTCTTCTTTTAATTGTATAACAAATTTTTTATTAATCTCTTTTAAATTTCTCTCTGAAGCATCTTTTATTGTTATTGTATATATAAAAATATCTCCCTGTTTTTCTGTATTTATTGCTGATGCTTTATTTTGATTAAAAAAGTTCTGTTTAGCATAATTTTCAAATTCTGACAATGTTTTAAAATTATTATTTTTAAATTCTTCATCTAATTTTTTATATGCATATTCATAATCTGAATTATTAATTGCTTCTAAAAATTTTTGAATATTTAATAATCCTTTTTTCTCATCTAGAGAATTATCATATTCTTTGATAAAATTTGGAAGGTCAATTGTGTATGTATCTAATATAACTGTATATTCCATTGCATATTTAGCATCAAATATATAATAATTTCCATAATAATCAATACAAACATATTCTATACCATCATCTTTTTGTATTACTGAATAGCTTTTTAATCCTCTTTGCATTAAATTACTTAAATATATATTATATTCATCTGCTGATTGAAAATCATCAATAGATTTTATGCTATATCTATCCAATGATTCTAGAGTTTCTCTTCTTTCTTCTATATCTTTTTTATATTTTTCTATACTTCCATACCTTTTAGCTTTGTATTCTTCATTCAATGTTTGATATGCTTTTTCAGTGTCATGTAATACATTATAAATATAGTCTTCAAAATATTTTTGTGCTATATCTTCTGTTGTCATTGTATATTGCCCAAATTTGTTGTATTCGTTTCTTTCTACTGCTTTTTCTTTTTCAGTTTTTTCTTGTTTTATATATAACTGATAGTCTTTTTCATCTATTGGCTCTACTTCCCATGATAGAGTAGTTTTATCTACATATGCCTTGTAATATAGCTCATCTTTTTTATTTTTCTGTCTTAGAATACCATTTGCATAATAAATATAATATGAGTCTTCAATTTGTGAATATAATTCTTTTAAAGAAAATTCATAGTCATCTTCTTCTATTTTTTGAAATGATTCTAATACATTTTCTTCTGTAATATTTTTGTTTTGTTTATATGTAGAACTTAATAATTCATATAGTGCTTTTTTGTTTTGTGCTTTTATGTATAAGTTATAATTTTGTAGATTTTTTTCAACTTCGAAAAATTCTGATTCTTGTTCTACTCTGTTAACACCTTCTGGAATATCCATAAATGGCCCATTTCCATCTTCTAAAGATTCCATCTCACTTATATTATCATCATTATCTTTTTTAAACAAAATAGTAAATAAAACAACTAAAATAATTAGTATTAATATTACTAATATAATTATCCATTTTTTTAATTTATCCAAAAGAATTTCCTCCTTTATGGTTTTATTTTACTATAATTCCATAGGCTTGATAATACTGTATTTATATTATCCCATCCATTTGCATATGCACTATGTACAGCTGAAACATATACTTGATCTCCTGCATCATTGATATCTAATACTGCCATCCAGTGTTGGCTATGTGCTCTTGGATTATAACCACCCATTCCTTTACCTCTTACGTGAATTATAACAACTCCGCCAGATCTTAAATGTTGTCTTATATCTTCAATATATTTTTGATCAGGTTGTGCAGAGTATCCATCACCTGGTACAGATACTGTATCTCCAACTCTTAATCCATAGTTTGCCGCTTCTTGATGTGCATTAAGCCCTGAATATCCAGCATATTTCATTGGAGTTACATCATAACCATATCCACTAAGTACAATTGAAATTGCTGCTGTTGGACATCCATTGTTTCCAATAACTTTACTTCCAAATGGCTTATTAGCCCAAGGCCCTACATTTTGTTTATATTCTATAAATGTTCTTCCTGCTGAATTTGTATATGTAGCAAGCTCTAGACCATCAACAGTAGTTGTTCCATTTATTCCTAGCTTGTTTTCAACATAAGTAAATAATTCTTGTTCATTACTCGCTGTTCTGGTAATTTTTAATCTAGGTGCATAACTAATGCTATCTATCTGTTTTTGAGTATAGAAAAGGTAGCTGTGTCTAGCTCCTAATGGCCCTGCACTAGATTGATTATAATCATAAACACCTTTTACAAAAGTTTCAAAACTCATGTCTCTTGATGTAATATGTCCTGGCATTCCTCCATGTAAATAATTCCACCAATTATCCCATATAAATCTATTATGTTGCCATGAATTAGGTTCATATGACTTTGAGGCATCTAAATATGCTTCTTTGAAAGAATGATATCCATTAATTGTATCTCCAGATAAATATGCAGGTCTGTTCATATATAAAGCTGTTAAAGCATATAATTGTTGCCTTGATAAATTTAATCCACTTGTAAGATTTTGTACTGCATTATAAGCTGATTGAGTAAGGGTATCTCCTACAGAATCTACTACGCTCTTTTCAACATATATTTGTTTTTGCCTAATTTCTGCTGTCGTATATTTTGCAGTAGCTCCTCTTCCTAAAGCATTATTTACATATTCTTCTACACTTGCTACATCTTTTTCTACTCCGTTTTCCAATACTTTTCCTGGGACATTAAATTTTGCATGATGTGATGCCCACTGTATATCTGCATTTCCAATTGTTGGCCATCCAAGTTCATTTTCTGCTGAATCTCCATACATTAAATAATATTTTCCATCATCAGATTGTGGAGCTGCATAATTTGTACCATGAGCAAATTGCAATAAATATCCTGCTAGTCCAGAAACAATGCTAGTAGATGAAAAATAATCTGGGTCAAATGCGCTAAAGTCTAATTCTGTTACTCCATAATTTTTTCCAGTATATTTGTACATTACATATCTCATGAAGTTTTCCATATTGCTAGTATCTGGATCCTGTGCTAATAATTTAAAGAACCATTCTGCACCACTTCTCAAATTAAGCCCTGCTACTACTTTTTGAGTTGAGTTTGGTAATGAAAATTTTTCATCTAATAAATCTACAAAACTTGTATAACTTGTATCTTCGTCAGGCTTTTCTCCTGCTTTATATTTGTAATCAGATGCTGGTGCCGCTTTATAATTTGCTGTTGTAATAGTTTTTGTAGTTGTTATAACTTGGTTTACTTTTATTGAATCTACATCTTGACTTCCTTCTTCGTCTTCTATTTCTGGTATTCCATCTTGACCTGTTACTGTTGTACTTACCTGAGGATCACTTACTACCTTTTCATATGGCATTTTTTGTTCTATCTGCCATGTATTTACATATGTTACTGCTAATGAAACACTGGTATTTACTACCTTTGTAGTAGTGGTTTGTGAATGTTCTTGCTTAGGGTCTTCTGGTACAAAACGGTAACCTAAATTTCCCCTATTTCCTAATTCTACATCTTGTCTTACTAATACATCATATGTATAATTTTCAGTTGTTTCTTCTGTTGTAGTATTTTCTAAAATTGTTAAAGTTATTGTTGTATCTTCTTTTATTAATTTTACAACTTCTTCTAAGAATTTTGGACTTTGTACAATTTCTCCTAAATATATAAAAAACTGTGCTGGCGTACTATATTGTGAAATCAAATTTTTGTATGGCTGTGGTGGTGCTTTTTCAAAAGTTTTAGTTACTGTTCCATTTACTGTTTTTTCTGTTTTATTTGCAACTATTATTTCACTTGAAGCATTTAGAGTAAATAGCTGCATAATGTACTCATCACCAGTACTATTTGCGGATTGTAATTTGCTTTCAAAATCTTCTGGGGATGTATAAATTAATTCAGTAGCCTCTTCCGTACTATTATTTTGTGCATTTGCTCTGTATAAATAAACTCTACCTTCTACTCCTGGTCTATTAATTTCCTGTGTAATAATCTGTGCTTCTAAAAACATTTTTACATATTTTATATTTGCCTTTTTTATTTCTTCTTGCCTATCAGGTGCTGAATAATCTATATCTCCTGCTAATTTTAAATCTCTAAATTTAATTCCAGTGCTTTCTTCTACTTTATTTATGAAATCTTCTGCTAGTTCATCTGTTATTTCAATTTTTCCCGATTGTGTTGTTATAGAATTTATAAAGTCTTGCCATAAACCTGAAATCGTGCTTCCTACTTCTGAAAAAATGCTAAACAAACTTCCTGCTATTACTACAACAATTATTAATAGCAAAACCCATGGCAAAACTGGCAGAATAAATTTTGTTACAATTTCTCTACCTACTGCTTTTCCAATCTTTTTTGCCCCATTTGCTAAATTATTTTCTTCTTCTGGCTTTCCAGCTAATAGTGAGTTATCTTGCTTGTCATTATTATCTTCCATTTTCCTCACCTACTTTTAGTTTATATATATTTAATTTTATCTATATTACTATTTTATATTTTAATTCTTATAGTCATCGTTTCAGGCTTTATTGTTTCAATCTGTTGTTCATTTGTATTTTGCATAGTGTTATTTGTATTTTGTTGTTGATTTAATTCACTATTATTCATTGGAATATTTGGTAAATTATTATTTGTATTTTGCTCTACATTTTGTTGATTGTTTATAATTTGTTTTTGTTCTTCTAATAATTTTTTGTATTGGTCATAGTTTGTATACACTTTTTGGAATTGAATATATGTTCCAGTTCGATCGTTTTGATATGGGATATTAAACTTTATGCTAAATTTTTTTGTGTAACCTGGTGCTATTTCCAAATTACTTAGTAGTATTTCTCCTAAATAAGCATTATAATTATAGTTATTATTATCTGTTAAAATAATATCCTTTGAATCTTGTAAATCACTCATTAGTATTGTTTGAGTGGTATCGTTTTTTACTGTCATTATATAAGTTGTATAATTTTGAAATACACTTTTTTCATTTACTTGTACATTTATTCCCTTCATATTTACACTTTTATTTACCGGTTTCTTTTGAATAAAATTACTAATATTTAATTTTAATTCATCATCCTGTTTTACTATTGTAATGTAATCAGAAAAGTTACCACCTTCTACTTTTCCTCCAGTTGCTAAAAGATTTCCTTCTTGATATATAATTTGATAAGTATATGCTGTACTATATGCTTGCCACAATTCTAATTTATAGCTTTTAGTACTCTGAAAAATAGCATCAACATAATACTTGGCAAATTGATTTACATCTGGATAAATTGCTTCCTTACAGTCATTGCTTAAAAAATCATATGCTGACTGGTAATTTTTTTGGTTACATTCATTTACAAACTTACTAATTATATCTGCATTTTCTTCTGCTTTTTTATTTGTAATTTGTGTTCCTGTTATAACTGATTCACTTGGTTTTGTAACATCTATTGCAACTTGTTTATTTGAAACTTCATCTGAAGTTCCTCCATCTTTATTTTTTATATTCATTTTTATCATACTATTTATGAAATGAATCATAAAAATACCAAAGGCTATCGCTCCGATGATAGTTAAAACCTTTTTTCTATTTTCTCGAAAATACTTTATTAACCATCTCATTGCAATAGCCTCCTTTATTAATTAACCTATTTTATGTATTTGTTTTACTCTTCTCATAATTTGTTTTGCATTTTCCTCTGCTTGTTTTGCTGATAATGCACTATTCTTCTTTTGAATCTTTTTAGCCCATGATTTTGTTAAATTTGATACATATTTTTCATCCGTTAGTTTAGTAGGATCTTGTATTTGTTTTGCCATCTTTGTTGCTGTTATTGCTTGTGTTTTTGCTAAATCTCTTCTTTGTTGTTCATTTAATGATGCATGATTAGTTTCTAAGTCTTTTGAAATACTATCTTCAAGCTCTAATCCTGAAATTATATCTGAAGAGTCTGTAATTCCTGCTTGATAGTAATCTATTCCTCTTTCAACAGTTACATCCAATTCTTTTTCAGTTTGATCCCTTCCTTCTGGTTGATATTGGCTCATTTGCTCTCTAAATGTATCGTCTTTTCTTAGTTCTTGAGCTTGTCTTTGTACTGCTCTTTCTCTAGTGGTTTGACCTGTCCAGCCTCCTATAAATCCTTGTACAGGAGCACTATTTTTAACTGCTCTACCTACACCAGCAACTCTTCCTGGAATACTTGAAACAGCATCTGCTCCAACCGTTGCTCCTAATACAGCTCCTCCAGCACCATATTTTGCTATATCTTCTAGATTTTCACCTGTAATTCCTGCTGCCACACCTACGGCTCCTGTTCCTAAAGTAGTTGCTGCTCTAATTCCAACCTTGGCAACTCCCTTAGCAAAATTACGTCTCCATATTTTATTTCCTACTGTTGATTTAGCAGCTCCTTTTATTCCTCTAATAGCTCTTGTATGTATTGGTGTTGGTGTTGGTTGAGGTCTACTGTCTGGACTTGGAGATTCTGTTTGTTGACTATCTTCTGAACCATTATCACTTTCTTCATCATCTGAATTAGGTAAAGGTACTGGATTTGGCTGTGATGCAATTGGTTGTTGTCTAGATTGCTCATACTGTCTTTGTTGCTCTTCTAGTTCAGCAAGCCTTGCTTGCCTTTGACCATCTAAATACATATCTGCATAGTCTCTGTTTGGATCATTTAGTTCTTCTCTTAATCTTGCCATTTCATCTAACCTTTGCTGTTCTTCCATTGCCTCTCTAGCAGAATCTGCTCCTGGTATAGGTGTTGGTGGCTGTTCTCCAGCTCCAAGCTCTCCAGCTCCACGTTCTCCAGCTCCAAGTTCTCCAGCTCCACGTTCTCCTCCAGTTCCAGTTGGTAGCGCTGGTTGTCCTTCTCCAGGTGCACCTTCTAGTGGTGGATTGCCTCCAGGTGGTGGCAATTCTTCTGGACTTTGATCATTTCCTCCACCTAGTGGTACATCTGAGAATCCATCAACTCCACTTGGTGCATTTGGATCTTTTATTGCTGGTTTTTTATCCTGTCTAATTGAATTATTTTGTCCACCTTTTCCGCCCTTTGCTCCACGATTTAATATAGTACTTAGTCCTTTATATGCCAAAGCACCTCCTGCAAATGAACTTAAGCTTCCAGCTGTAGATGCTTTTTCAAATCCGAAAAATCTTCTTAATATTTTTTCTGCTGGTTTTATAAATGCTAATACTACAATTGCATAAATTGGGTTACTTACTGCAAGGTCCATTGCTGTACCGACAAAAACTGTATAAATAATTAAATGGAATGGCTGTAATAATGCATTAAATATGTATTCCTTTAACCACATGTTAAATGCTTGAGCTTTTCCATCTCCAATTTTATCTATTGGATATGTAAGTGCTACTAATGGTGAAACTAATGTTAAGAATGCCATCATAATAACCCTTTTCAAATATGTCCATGTAAAAATTACAGTATATATAACCAGTGCTAAATATATGATTGTATATAACCATTTATCCCCTGCACCATTTAATTGTATTTGGAACCTAGCAAGTCCCATTAAGTCAGTTCTAAATGAAGTTATTTGACTTCCATATGTAACAACACCTGTCGATTCATCTGTTGTTGCACTATCATAAATAACTACTGGTATTTTATTTCCGTAATCCTTTTCTTTTCCACTAAGTGCTTTTGTTATTTCATCTGTAACTGTAATTGTGAATGCCATAATATAATGTAAGAAAAATACCAGACACATTGCAACTAGCCAATCTAATATCATTTGTTTGTATTTAGCTTTATCTGATGCAGTACTACTTAATACCATTCTAATACCAACATATACTAAAACAATCATTAAACCAACTACTGTTAAGTTTCTAATTGCAACATACCAACTAGCTATTGTTTCATGTAATGAATTTGCTATTGAATGTTTATTTAGATCTTCATCTCCCCAATCCTTTGGAGAAATAAAGTTAATATCTAAAGCTGGAACTGAACCTGAAAATATTTTTTCTGGTGAATATTTTGTTACTGGAATACCAAAATTCAAACTTTCATCTGTTAAGCCAATTGAATCAAATAATGATGCAACTAACCCTTTGTCTATGTCTTCTGAATTAAATTTTCTAGCAGATACCCCATCTTCTGTACCACCATAATATATTTCCGGATATTTATCGCTATAACTTCCATCATCAACTGATGCTTGATATTCTTCTGCTGATAGTAGAAATGCATTTAGGAAGCTACCTGTTCCTACTCCCATTGTAGAGCCATCTCCAAAATCTCCATCTACCATGAATTTTTGAAGACCAGCAACTACGACGTCTCCTATCATAGCAAGAAAATCTACAATTGGATCAGACAAAATACCTCCCAAATCAACCGCTCTAGAATAAGTTGGTACTATGAAATTAATTAATATTGCTGATATAATAGCAATTAATATCTTTTGTACTGCTTTTTTGCTATTAATTAGTTTTTTCATAACTCCTCCTAATAACTAATTGATTTTCTACTTTTGTTTTTATTCATTAGTTTATTTAAGTTTGTTTCAACAAATTCGAATTCTTTAGCTGTTGGTTGTATTTGAATAATAGCTCCATCTGCTCCTACTTTTAATAGCCCTTCTCCTTTAAAGCAAGTAACTAAGAAGTTTGATTCACCTTCACTTAGTTTAAATACTTCTTTTAGATATTGAATTTCTGATTTATCCTGTGCTAAAAATAACTTTGTATCTGATGAAGTTAATACTGCTTGTGCTTCTGGTTTCTCATAGAAGTCTTGGAACCTTTGAGAAATAATTGCTAATGATACATTTCTTTTTCTAGCACGTCTTGCCATAGTATTTAAGAAATCTACAGCTTCTGGGTATGGTAAAAGCATCCATGCCTCATCAACTAATACTCTTTTTTTAGCAGCTTTTGATCTATCTTCACTGTTTTTCTTAACATATTTTTCCCATATCCATGCAAGTAAAATTTGTTGTGCTAATGGCCTTGCAAACCTTTCCTCTAGTTGTGATATATCTAAGTTTATAAATAATGTTCCATCCAATAAGTCGAATGTGGATTGTCCATCAAAGTAAGCCATTTGTCCATCATATTCTCTAATGTATTGTTTCATAACTTTTAATAAATAACTGTAATGGAAGTTATAGTCAGGATTTGTATTAGCAGATGCTTTTGCTTGCATTCTTTTATACCAAGAACCAATTGTTGGCATTTGCTTTTTCTCTTTTCCTAACATATTTGTTAATCCACTTTCTGTAGATTCATATAAGCTATTTGGATCTGAAGTAATACCATGTGCTGCATATTCTTCTGATACTGATTCTGCTATAATTTGTTTTGTAAGCTCATTTACTTCTTGGCTTCTTGTACTACCTCTTGCCATTGTAAGTAAAGCTTGTGTTACGTCTTCTACTTTATTTTCTACATTTAATACTAGCCTGTCCCTACCTGTAATTTCGTCTTTTACTATTTCTGTTTCTATATCAAATATATTTATAACTGTTTTTGATGTTGGTGATAGTACTACATTTATTCCTCCTAAGCTTTCTGCCACTATGCTGTACTCACCTTCTGCATCTAGTGCTAAACTTTGAATTCCCATTAATACTGCTGAACGTGAAATTAAAGTTTTCATGGTAACAGATTTACCAGCACCTGATTTAGCAAAAATAACCATGTTATAATTTGTTAATGAATTATGAAAGTTATCAAATAAAATTGGTACTCCGGTTTGCTTATTAATTCCTAATGGTATTCCTGTTGGATGCCCAACCTCTGATGTGGTAAATGGAAATACTGTTCCCATTGATCTACGGTCAAAAGTATGTATTTTTTTAATTTTATCATCCATTAAAGGAAGATTTGATTTGAATGCATCTTCTTGCATTGCCCATGCACTTTTTATATTTACTAATGATTTAGACATTTCTGTTGCAAGTAGCTTTGTATATTTATCCAAGTCTTCTAGACTGTATGCAAATAATGTTGCTACTATTGATGCTTCATAAAGTTTATTAAAGCCTGCTGCAATTTCATCTCTTAATTGCTCAGCTTCTGCTCTTTTTTGCCCTAATGTACTTTCTCTGTTAATATTTCCTCTATCTGCTGCAACAATTCTTTCTGTTTCTAGTTCATTTATAACTCTATTTAATTCATTTTGTGACCTTGATTCTTGAATTGGATTTATATATATTGATGTATTTATATCTCCAAACAAGTACATATCCCTAAACAATTCTGGGAAAGTACACATTCTTGGCAAGCTTGATACGAAGAAGCTTCTGGCATATCTTGTTACATTAGAAATTATTTCTAAGTGATCTATATTGCTAGAATCTATTCCTGCTGGAGCAATTAACTCTTTAATTGTTTTCTTTTTTAAGATTTTATATCTATCTGGACTTGTATAATCATTATGCTGATTTTGTATTTCTACTTCTTTTGCCTTGTTTTTCTTGCTCATTTTCCGTACCTCCTTCTTCTGTAGCTTTTTGTTTTTTACTTCTTTTTCTTTTGATTTTTTCTTCTTTAATTTTTGATTTGGCATTTTCTGCAACATCTGGCCCGATGTATGCTTCATTTTCATCAATTATTAATTGTGCCATTTGTGCTATTAAATCATCCATAGTTTCTTCTTTTTTCTCTAGTTGTTTTTGTTTTTCAGATTTTGCTTCTAATACTTTTTCGTTTGCTAAATTAAATGCTTCTTTTTCAATTTTTTGATTTAATACATTCATTTTTTTATCTAATATATCTGGCGCAGTTGAATATAATTCGTCATATCCTGCTTGCATTGCTTTATCTATTCCAAATATTTCTGCATCATCACGATTATATGCTACATATAATAAGTCAACTAATCCATTTGAATCTAATACTTTTCCATTTACACCACATACAGATAATGTTCTTATTATTGATTGAGCTCTTGTATATAATTCTGAAAAAGCTAAGTTTCTAATTTCTTGTTGATCAAAATTATTATCTCCTAACTCCTCTGGGAAATATGGAATTACTACATAATATTTTTGATTTAATACGTTTTTATTTAAACTCATTCTTTCTGTTGTATATATAATATCTTTACCATATTCGCATAAGTTAATATCTTTTGTAAGCTCATAAAAAGCTGCATCTAACTGTTCTTTAGTATACTCATCAGAAGTTACCATTTGTTCATATTTGCGTTTTTCTTTTTCTAGGTTATCTTCTAATTCTTTTACCTTTGCGCGATATGTTTGTATACTGCTTTCTAGATTTATAGTTCTAGTTTGTGTATATATTTGAATTGGGTGCCTAATTGTATTTAAGAATTGGATAAATCCTTCTTCTACTGCATTTTTTTCAACTTCTGACATTAAGTCATAGTTTACGCCTTGGCATTCTACAACCATTACATATTTCTTGCTGTCTTTGGTTATTATCATGTTATCTTCTATTTTATTAAATTCCATAAAATCAAAAACAGATTCTGTACTTAGTGCCTTTTTTGGTGTTGCTTTTTGTGATGATGTTTGTTTTGTTTGCCCACTGACCATTGCTTTATCATCATTACTACTTTTTGATTTAAAGTATAGTATACAAAGAATTCCTAATAATATTAGCATTACTATTAAAATGACTACTAATACCATTGTAATTGTTTCAATCATTATTTTCGCCCTCCTTGTATACATATATTTTCTTTCCGCTCATTTTAAATTTAATAGCTCTTCTTATTATATCGTCGACATTTTCTCCACCAGTTTTTTTTGCAAATTCAAACTTGCCAAGTTCTGGCATTTTTAATGTGCCTATTGCAAAACCAATTAATGCTAATATTGCAACCATTATAAGACCTACCATAGTCATTTTTAAAGCTGAAAAAATGAAATAAAATATTAATCCTACTCCTGCAAAAATTGTTGTGTAAAGTAAACTTTTTGTTGTAAAAATAAATAAAATTCTACCTTCACCTTTGACATTTCTGGGTAAATAATAGGTGCCCATGTTTTTCTCCTCCTTTGTAATTTTCAAAGAAATTCTGTAAGTACAGATTTCCCCTATTTTTACTTATAATTAATTATATCAAATAATCTGATAAAATGTAACAAAAAACGAAAAAAAAGTGCATTAAATGCACTTTTTAATATTTTTGTAATAAATTTGTAATCTTTTTGTAATATGTAATTTTAAATTTTATTATCCTTCAGAAGTAAGTAATGTTTCTGACATAGCGATTACTGCTTTTGCAATTGCAGATGCTCCAAAGATTAATACTGCACCAATTAAGTATGGAATCATTGTTTTCTTGTATTCTGCTTTTTCTGATGCACTACCAACCATATATTTAATACCTAATATTAAAAGTACTACAACTGCTACAATAATTCCTAATGTTGAAATCCATTGAATAATAGTATTTCCCATATTTCCTATTTGTGAATCATCATCATAACGATTATTTAGTAGTTCATCTACTTTTTGTCCTGCACTTGAATCAGCAAATACTGTATTTGATAACATTAAAGTCATCATTGATACTAATAAAATTACGTAAAATATTTTCATTAGTACTATTGTTCTTTTTCTATCTTTCATTTTTTTCCTCCTTTTATTTATTGTATTTATTTGATATATCTCATTATTTGAGATAATTTTAAAAACTTTTTTATATTTTATAATCCTTTTAAGATTTCAATTACTAATTTCCAAATTCCAAACCCTCCAAATATAGCAGCACATCCTGCAATATATGGTATTATGGATTCTTTTACTTTACTTTTTTGTTCTACACTTCCAATCATAAACTGTACGCCTAAAATAATTCCAACAATAACCGCAATAGTAATTCCAATTACTAAAAATACATTATAAAGACTATCAGTTACTCCTTTGATTGATTCATCGGTAATTTCTACACTACCTTCTTCACCTTTTTTTATAAAGTCATCTCCCTTACTGACTATATCACCTGCTGCCAGTACTGGTGAAAATATTGTAAATGAAAAAAGGAAAAATAGTATTATTGAAAAAATTATTTTTTGTTTTTTTAAACTTTTCATATTTTTCCTCCTCTCACAAAATGTGCTATTATTTTTATTATACAATATTTTTTGCTATTTTTCAACAATTATTATATTTTTCTAATTTTCTATACTATCATAAATTATTTTCTTATTAAATTTATTCTAATTTTTTAATTAATTTTTAAATTTCTTACGTATTTTTTTAATTGTTAATTTGTTTGTTATATACTATTGTACATCTATATTTAAGCCTTGAAGCATAGATATAACAAGTTTTAAAATTGATGAAATACCTACTACCATTACAAAACCTACTACATATGGTATCATTGTTTTTTTGTACTCTGCTTTTTGTTCCGCACTTCCAACCATATATCTAATTCCTAATGCTATTAAAGCACCAACTCCTATAATCATTCCTATTGAAGTAAAAATGCTTATAATACCACTTGCTTTTTGTGTGAGTGTATTATCTGCATCCAACCCTCCTGGGTTATAATAACCGGGGTTTGAAATTGGATCTGTAGCTTTACTAATATTTGGGATTACTAATAATGTTACTACTAATAATATTGCTATTAATTTAGGTATTAATTTTGACATAAAAACCCCTCCTATCTAAGTATTTTACTTTATTATACACAACTTGTATATTTTTTTCAAGTACTTATTTTATTATAGGTAAATTTCTTTTCTCTTTGACAACATTGCTATTAATTTGTAGATTATTTTTGAGTGCCAAAACAAAAAAATATAAAACCCTAATTGAATATCGCTTTCAATCAAGGTTTTCTTAAAATTATTTTTTCGCATCTACTCTTCGTTGACAATTTTATTTTTGCTAATTTATCTTCTTTTATTTTTTTATAGACTATTAGCAATAACTTATCACATTTTAGCTAAATTTTCAGTAGTGTTTTTCTTTGAGTTTGTTTTAGAATTTTTTCTCATTGATTTATGATTGTTATTTTTTTTGCATTGTTGTGCAACTATTGATTTTTTTGCATTTCCATTTTCATTATTAGTTACAACTTTTACTTGTGTGCTATAATATTTAGCAATTAATTGATCTAACTCAACACTAAGTTTATATGTAACGGCATAATCGTTTTGGTTAAGAATACTTTCATGTAATTTTTCTCTTAATTTACAAATTTCATCATTTAACATAACAATCACTCTCCTTTTTTTATTTTTTTCTTTTGTATATATTTAAAGTAACATATTTTTACAAATTAGTCAACGCTTTTATTCAGTATTTGTAATATTTTGCTGGTTTTTCGTATGACATTTTTTTTCTTTATTTGACATAAATCGACTTTTGTTTTATTTATAATTTCTTATATTCATTTTTTCGAGTGATTAAGTGTTTTTTCTAGTTTGGCTCTACTATTGATGTGACTTTATTTTCTTCTTTAAAAATTGAACTTAAAATATTTTGCACATATTCTCTTGTAACAGTTTCAAATTGCTCAATATAATCAAAAGTTTGAACTCCTTTCATTGTATCTGCTAAAAACATTCTTGCTATATCTCCAACATTATTGTATTCAATTACAAAATCTCCGTATACTTTCCTGCTGATTCGTTCAAAATGTTCCTGATCTATTCCATTTTCTCTCATTTCTTTTATTGTATCTAGTATTCCTTTTTCTACCTTTTGAGGATCTTTTGAAGTTCCTGATATCAAAATATGGGCATATTGATTACTAAACTCATAATCAAAGTCTGGTTGTGAAAGTAGAATTCCTTGTTTATAACATTCTTGGTAAAGTTTTGAACTTTTTCCTATTATCATTTCTAATAAAATTTGGATTGCAATATGTTTTTTTACACTTTCTTCTTGGTCGTTTTGTACATCTTTAAAACCTATCATAAATATTGGTGTGCTTACTTCCATTTTTACTGATTTGAATGGCTTATTTATTGTTTGCTCTTTTTCTGGATATATTCTCTTAATCTCTCCTTGGTTTTCGTTTGGTTCTAATTTGCTTTTCACTTTTTCTAATATTTCTTCTGGTTCAAAATCTCCGCATATTACCATTGTCATATTTGATGGATGATAAAATGTGTTATAACATTTGTACAATACATCGGGTGTAATTTTGCTGATAGATTCTACTGTTCCTGCAATATCTATTTTTATTGGATTTTCTTTATATAAACAGTCCATTGCATTTATATATAATTGCCAGCCTGGGTCATCATCATACATATTTATTTCTTGTCCGATAATACCTTTTTCTTTTTCTACATTTTCATCTGTGAAATATGGATGTTGAACATAATTTAATAGTTCATCCAAGCCTTCCTCAAAATGATTTGTACATTCAAATAAATATGCTGTATGATTATTAGTAGTATATGCATTTGCATCTATTCCTAATGACATTAGTGTATCTAAACTATTTGTTCCATCTGGTTGTTCAAACATTTTATGCTCTAAAAAGTGCGCTACTCCATCTGGTATATATACTTCTTCTTTTGTTTTTGGCATTATAAAATGATTATCTATGGAGCCAAAATGTGTTCCCCATATTACATATTTCTTTTTTGTATTTTTCTTTGGAACAATTATAATTGTTAAACCATTTTTTAACTGTTCTATATAGGCTTTTTCTTGAATTTTTGAACTTTCTACAATTTTCATTTTTTGATTTCCTTTCTTTCTTAATTGCAATTTTAGTTGGAAATTTAAAAGTTGTATTTTCTTATATTCCAACTTTACTTGCATTGCGAGATTTCAATTTTTTATGAAATGAATCTTTCCTGAGTTTTGATTAATTTTTGACTATAAAAATTAGTCTTTTAAAAAGTAAATTGTATTAATAGTAACTTTTTTTGCTAAATTCATAATTTGTTCTTTAGTTACTTGTTTAATTTTATTTGCATATTCTTCTATACTTACAAATTGGTCAGCCAATTCTTGTCCATAATAATATGTTATTTCTGTGTCTTGTTCTTCTGTAATTCCTTCTACTGATGCAAGAATTAATTCTTTGCTGTTTTGTACATCTTCTTGTGAAAAATCTCCATTTTGAATATCTTGTAATTGTTGTTTTATTGTATCTACAGCTTTTTGATAATTTGGTATTTCTATTCCACAACGAATAAAAATAGAATTTTTAGCCCTTACATAACCTGAATTTGCAGTATAAGCCAAACTTTGTTTTTCACGTACATTTTGGAAAAGTTTTGAGTTTGCTCCTCCTCCTAAAATTGCATTATAAACTGATGCTATAAATCTAGAATTTTCAGATGTTTCATTAATATTTAATCCCATTACTAATTTTCCCTGTGTTACTTGCATGCTTTCATTTACTACTTTTGTTGGATTATTATTTTCTTCTTCTGTTGTTTCATTATTTACAATATATTCTGGCTTTCTTGCTTGTAATTTTTGAATATTTTCATTATTTTGCACAATTTCTTTAATATTATGATTTTGTATTCTTCCTGAACAAAATATGTCTATCTTACAGTTTTCAATCAATTTTTTATAATATTCATATAAACTCTCTGGTGTAATTTTGCTTAAGTCTTCTACATATCCAAATTTATATAAACCATATGGCTTGTCTTTAAACATTTCTTCAGTACATCTGTCATATGAATATCTACTTTTGTTGTCAATTTTTCCTTCTATTATTTGTGCTAAATTCTTTTTTTCTCCTTCCACATATTCTGGTTTAAAACAATTATTTTCTGTTAGTGGGTTAAATGCTAAGTCTAAAATAATTTTTATACATTCTTCTATTAACTCTTCTTTTTTTGGTAAAAACTCTTCACTTAGAGCTTCTAAATAAAATTTGATTATATGGTTGTCCCCTGTTTTTTCCACACCACAATCAAAACTTGCACCATACATCATTTCTAGTTTTTGACTGATTTGCTCTTGTGAAGGTAAGTTCTTAGTTCCTCTTCTTAATACTGCTGTTAAAAGTGCATCCAATGTAACATTTTCTCTTTTTAGTGGAGTTGCTATAAAAACAGCATATAGGTTTGTTTTATAATTTTCAGTTTGAATTTGATGTAATGTTATTCCTGATTTTATTTCCTGATTTTGATAATTCATTTTTCTCGTGGAGGTTATTCTATACCGTATAGATTAGCCTCTCTCTCCTTTCTAGTTTTTATTTTTTTCTTATTATAATCCTTTTTAGGTAAATTATACAATAGAATTTATTTTTATATGATATATTTTTAACTAGAAAAATATTAATTTATTTTTTAGACATACGAAAATAGCCAGCGGTAATACCACTGGCTTGATAATTATTCTCTCCTCCTTTTTTAGATCAAGATTGCCAGAACAGCCAATGTTGCCAAAGTGGCTAGAAGGACACTTGCACTATTAGCCATTCCATTGTTCAGGCATAAATTCCTCACACTGTAAAATGTCCTACCGATAATCTCCGGAATAAGATGGAACAACCACTGGATAAAATTCCAGATTGCTCTGAACACTGCCGTGATGACGGTCTCCAAGCCATTGCCTACCATCCGTCCCCAGTTGGCTTTAACACCGATAAGGCTCAGAAGAAGAATTATTCCCACTAAAGTTAGGATTATCTGTCCGCTCTTCATGAACAAATCCCAGCTCTTTTCCCCCAAGACGGGAATGAGCCAATTGCTGATAAACAGGTAAAAGAGAATGATCATCTCTTTTCCCCCCTTCTTAAATTTCGACCATGTTGAATACTCAATGATGAGAAAAGGGAGTTACAACAAGTTCGTACTTATATTATACTATTTTTTACATAATGTCGTCAAATATGTAAACTCTATAAATTCATTTTGACCTATTTCTGTTTTTTCTTCTTAATTACTACATTCTTACCTTCTAATACCACATGTCTAATCTCTCTGTTTCTTTCTTTTTGATATTTTTGGTATTGATATAGTAATATTAGTAAGCCTGATGTAGCTATTGTTCCTAATGCTATTCCTAATACTTTTTGCTCTACTCCTGTCTTGATGCTCATTACTACATC